>CAMWHY010000015.1 GCA_947174185.1 uncultured Lachnospiraceae bacterium
ATGACAATAGCCTTTCCTTTCATAACTATCTACTCCTATCTAACACCAATCTATCTGTTATGTTTAGTATGATTTTTTTTCTTTTTTTTATTCTTTTTTTAATTTTCCATTTTTTATATTTAACCTCCATTTCTGCATATCTTCTCAGGCGGCTGCATATTTATGAAAACAAAGAAATGATCTGAGGATACCCATGAACGGATTTTCCGGATTTTTTGATTATACCTTACAAAGAGAATACCAAGAGGAATACCTGCAGGATAAATTAAACAAAATAAGCGAGCCGCTCTGCCGTGTCAACGCAGAACCTGGCATTCCACTGCATACCGAACATTTTGCAGTCATTGGTTCCACCTCTTACCAGCTTTGTCTCAAAGACCGCTGCTGCTATATCGCGGTGGATGGAAATGTATTTAACAGGCAAGAACTTCTTGAACTGTTAAGGATACGCGGCTATGAAGCAAAAGACAGCTGTCTTTCCGAAATCATATTGGTAGGTTTTATGGAATACGGCATAGAATTCATTCAAAAATTAAACGGCAATTTCAGTATTGTGATCTTTGATGCACGACACGAAACACTTTACCTATTCCGGGATCACTTCGGGACGAAACCGCTCTTTTATACCACACAGGAGGACTGCATCATCTTTGCTTCCGAGCTGAAATCTCTCCTGGCTTATTCTGAATGCGCTCCCGTTGTATCCAAAAACGGCTTAAATGAACTCTTCAGCATCGGTCCTGCCCATACGCCTGGAAAGACTGTATTTGACAACATTTACGAAGTAAAGCCCGCATGCTGTATCTCAGTCAACCGTTATGGCTGCTGCTCCACACCTTACTGGTCTCTGCCCTGCACTGCGCATTTTGAAAATTACGAAGTCACTGTGCATCATACGGCAGAACTGTTATCCGGCATCATCAAGGAAGAACTTATGCAGGATGAAGACTTCTGCTGTCTGCTCTCCGGCGGAATCGATTCCAGTATCGTCAGCGCATACCTCGCCAGAGAATTGAAGGAACGTGGACAGCGGCTGGTCACGGTATCCTTTGATTTTGATCAGAATGATAAATATTTCAAGGCATCTTCCTTCCAGCCCTCTCAAGACCGTCCTTACGTAGATGCTATGATTAAATTCCTTGGCAGCGAGCATTACTATCTGACCTGCGATCACCAGACGCTTGCCGATATGTTAAAGGATTCCGTACGCTCCCATGACGTTCCCTGCATGGCAGATGTGGATTCTTCTCTGCTGTATTTCTGTGGGAAAGTAAAAGAAATCAAAAATGTAGCATACACCGGAGAATGTGCTGACGAAATTTTCGGCGGTTATCCATGGTTCCACCGGGAAGACCTGCTACAGGCTGACACCTTTCCCTGGACCGCCGACTGCGCACCGCGCAAGCAACTGTTAAAAGAGTCTTTTCTGGAATTTCTGAACGTAGATGACTATATCAGCGAAACATACCATCAAGCGATACGGGGAATCAGTGTATTGCCTGATGAATCACCTATTGACGCTTGCAGACGCCGCTATACCTACCTGACGATCCATTGGTTTATGCAGACGCTCCTGACCCGTATGGATCGCTGCGCACGTTCCACCGGACTGACGGCAAGAATTCCCTTTGCTGACCGAAGGCTTGCGGAATACGTCTATAATGCGCCATGGAGCATGAAAGCAAGAAATGGACTGGTCAAATCGCTGCTGCGTCAGTCTGCAGAATATCTTCTTCCCAGACAGATCCTGCTGCGCAAAAAAAGTCCGTTCCCCAAGACTTACAATCCCTATTATGAGAAATTGTTATCCGACATGTTATCAGAAGTGGTCAAAGACAGCGAGTCACCGCTGCATGATTTTCTGGATATGGAAGCGCTGCAGCAGTTTCTTTCCAACCCGAAAGACTATGGCGCGCCCTGGTACGGTCAGTTGATGTGCGGTCCCCAGATGATGGCATATTTGCTGCAGATCGATTTCTGGATCCGCGAGTACCAGATCGATATACGCCTGTCCTGACCTTATTAAAAAATAGATCAACGGGAAAAATTTTCTGATCTGAATTATAAGAATAAATATTTAAAAATATGTAACTGTCCGGTCATCCCGGGCAGTTTCTTTTTTACAGCGGTACGATCACCGGCTGGATCTGTCTGCCTTCCAATGCCGCCAAGATCGTATCCCCGATAAGATCGACTTTTGCAATCATGGAATTGGGTTTCTTAACACAATCGTCCTGTCCAAACGGCACAAAATAAATATTTTTCATTGCCATCAGAGCACCAATATTTTTAAAATTGATTCCCAGTGCATCATTGGTGGAAACACTTATAACTAACGGCTTCCCATTTCTCAGATGAGCTTTGGCTGCCATCAGAACCGCCGTATCGGTAATGCCGTTGCAAAGCTTTGCCAGCGTATTGCCGGTGCATGGCGCGATCACCAGCACATCCAGATACGCCTTGGGACCGATCGGCTCCGCCTCCTGTATGGTAAAGATACCTTGATTGCCTGTGATATTCTGTATCCGTTCACGATATTCCTCCGCCTTCCAGAAGCGGTTATCCAGTTCCGCTGCATGATCGGAAAAGATCGGGATCAGATTTGCACCTTTCTCCTTTAGTGCTTCGATTTCTTTTAAAACTTTATCAAACGTACAGAAAGAACCTGTAATGGCGATCCCCACAGTGCACTCTGATAATTTCATACCAGCATACCCCTTCCTTTTGATATCCGTTGATGAATTATCATATGCAGTTTTTGGAGAACTGTGACATAATCGCCTCTGCTAAAATCTCCCCGGATGTCTTCGGGGCATACTTACCCGGAAGTCCAAGCGAAAGCTTTGCTTTGATCCCCACATACCGGCAGTAATCAAAGTCTGTACCACCCGGCTTGGACGCAATATCAATGATCACCACATTTTTGTCAAACCGGGACAATACCTGTTCGGTGAGCACCAGCGCCGGTGCCGTATTAAATACATACGTATATTTTTCCGACTGTCCATCGCCGCGTTCAAACATCTCCCTGACTTCGTAACCCATAGCGCGCGCTTTCGTGCGGCTGACTGCATTTCTTGCCATCACGGTTACTTTCGCCTGTAGTCCCTTTAACTTATCTGCCAGAACGCTTCCGCATTTGCCATAACCGATGACAAGACATTCTTTACCATGAAGCGTTTCCTCACCCAGCATCATCGACTCCACCACCGCTCCTTCTGCCGTAGCGATGGCATTGCCGATGGCAACGGATTCGTCCTTCATCAGGTCATATAAAAGCGCTCCCTTTTCCTTACATGTTTTTATAAGCTGCTCAGAGAAAAGACCTCCATAGAGTTTTTGTCCTTCCTTTAAATTCTCGTATAACTCCGATAATAATACCACATCATCAGCCGTCTCCTGCTTGATCGTCTTGCCATCTACTGATACAGGGATCGGCAGTACGATGATATCTGCCTCTCCCATCTGCAGCTTTAATGCGGTAGATTTCAAAATCTCCAGCTTGCCTTTTTCCTTAATGGGCACGCCATAACAACATACACAATAACCATTCTTCTGAAGCGCCTCCGCAACATAATACTGCCTGCTGTCACCACCCATGACCAAGACTTTTTCCATCTGGCTACCTCCATAGATAAATAATATATTAGGTAATTGCAATATCATATCTTACAAAATTTTGACAGGAACGTATATTATATCCTATGCAAAAAGCCTCCGGCTGCTACCGGAGGCTTTTTTATGTTCTTATTTCTGCTGTTCTATCAATTCGTATATCTCATCCCTTCCCTGCTTCGACAGTGCAGAAAACGGAATAATGACGCTCTCCTTTTTATCTCCCAGCGTCTGCCGGATCAACTTCACCTGCTTTTGTATCTGACTCCTGTTGATTTTATCCAGCTTCGTTGCAATGATTACCGGTTCAAATCCCTGAGCCACGATCCATTCATACATCATTTTATCATTGGCGGAAGGCGCGTGGCGGATATCAATCAGCAAAAAGACCGCCTTTAGCTGCTTCGACTGATGCAGATAACGCTCCACCATCTTTCCCCATTTTGCCGTCGTTTCTTTTCCTGCCTTGGCATATCCGTACCCGGGTAGATCGACAAAATATAGTTCATGATTAATATTATAGAAATTGATCGTCTGCGTCTTTCCGGGCTGCGAGCTTGTCTTTGCCAGTGACTTTCTCTGCATCAAAGCGTTGATCAACGACGATTTTCCCACATTGCTCTTCCCCGCAAAAGCAAATTCCGCACAGGCATTTTCCGGCAGCTTACTCGTAATTCCGCAGACAGTTTCCAGTTCCACACTTTTGATAATCATAGTAATAACCATGCCTTTCCATAACCCGTGAATTTGAGCCGCAGGCGCAAATTTACGATTGAAAAATCTTTGATTTTTCAATCTAATCCTCTGTTATTTTTTAATGGCCAGCTTCAGCACATCCTCCATCCGCTCCACATAAACGATATCCAGTCCTGACTTGATCTCGTCAGATATTTCAGCCACATCCCTCTCATTCTTTGCCGGCACCAGCACCGTCTTCATACCCGCTTGTTTAGCAGCAAGCGTTTTTTCCTTTAGCCCTCCGATCGGCAGTATCCTGCCACGCAGAGTAATCTCACCGGTCATAGCAATCTCTGGTCTGACCTTCTGATTCGTCATAGCAGAAAATACCGCTGTCGCCATTGTAATACCGGCGCTCGGACCATCCTTCGGCACTGCCCCCTCCGGAATATGGATATGAATATCATGCTCCTTAAAATACTCCGGCTTGATCTGATATGTTCCTGCTATGGAGCGGAGATAGCTGATCGCCGCCATCGCAGATTCCTTCATCACGTCTCCCATCTGCCCCGTCAGCTTCACTTCACCTTTTCCGGGCAGGATACCTGCTTCCACTTCCAGCGTATCTCCGCCCACACTGGTCCAGGCCAGTCCTCTGACGACACCGACCTCTGCTTTGGCATTCCGCCGGTTGTTTTGGTATTTCTCTTTTCCCAGATAATCAGAAAGTTCTTTTTTCGTAATTACCGTACACGCCTTTACCGCAGGCTGATCCTCCTCTTCCCGCTGCTGTTCCACCAGATTCGCAGCTACTCTTCTACAGATCTTGTCCAGCTTCCTCTCCAGTTCACGAACACCCGCTTCTCTGGTATATCCCAGGATCACTTCACGCAACGCGCTATCCTGAAGCCTGACCTGCTTCGGTTTCATACCGTTTCGTTTTAATACCTTAGGGAAAAGATGCTCCTTAGCAATATGAAATTTCTCCGTGTCCGTATAGCCGGATAATTCGATGATCTCCATCCTATCCAATAACGGTCGCGGAATCGTCTGCGTTGTATTTGCCGTCGCGATAAACATAATCTTGGAAAGGTCCATCGGCAATTCCACATAGTGATCCCTGAAATTGCAATTCTGCTCTGAATCCAATACCTCCAGCATCGCCGATGCCACATCGCCCTTATAATCCTGACTCATCTTATCAATCTCATCCAGAAGCATCAGCGGATTTTTTACACCTGCCTGTTTCAGTCCTGTCGTAATACGCCCCGGCATGGAACCAATATAAGTCCGTCTGTGCCCTCTGATCTCCGCCTCATCCCGCACGCCGCCAAGGCAAACACGAACATATTTCTTACCAGTTGCCTCCGCGATGGAACGCGCAATGGAAGTCTTTCCCGTACCCGGAGGTCCTACCAGACAAAGAATCGTACTCTGCGCCTCCTGCGTCAATGACTTGACCGCAAGGTATTCTATGATACGTTTCTTAATATCTTCCAGTCCGTAATGATCCGCATCCAGGATCTTCCTCGCCTCATTCAGCCGGATATGATCTTCCGACATCTTATCCCATGGAAGTTCTAAAAGCGTCTCAAGATACAGTCTCTGTGTCGCCGCATCCGACGAAGCTTCACTCATTAATTCCAGACGGTGGATCTCCTTGTCGATGGCTTTCTTAATTTCTTCAGAAGCGGTCAGCTTTTCCACCGCTTTTGCATACTTTTCTTCCTCCGTATCGTCCCCTGCATTTTTATTTAATTCCTTTTTAATAAAAGCAAGCTGTTCCCGCAGAATATATTCTCTCTGATTCTGCTCCACCTGATCGGATAATTTTTCCCCAAGCTCCTTTCGGATATGATCCGTCACAATCTCCTTACGCATTAAATCTGCAAGGATCTCATATCTTTTAGGAATATCCACCGCTTCCAGAACCAGCAGCTTCTGCTCTGCTGAAATCGGCAGGTTTCCTGCCAGCAGATCCAGAAAATCTCCTAGCTTCACAGCATTTTTTAACTTCTCCGACAGATACTGGTCGTTCTGCCCATGCCCGTCATAATACTGTATGAACAGTTCCAGACTGTCCCTGCGCATGGCTTCATAACGCAGAACATCCCGCTTCGCAGGATCCGCTTCCTGTATCAATATAATATCCGCCGCCGGATAGTCCAAATCTGTAAGCCTTAGCGAAGATACGCAGGCCCTTTGGCAGATTTCAAATAGAACATGCACCCGCTTCCCCGATACTCTGGTGAGCCGCTCTACCTTTGCCATGACGCCAACCTGACAGATATCAGACAGCTCCTTTACTTCTTCTTTCCCTGATCTTTGAAGTCCCAGAAAAACATTTCCATCCATAACCATTGCATGTTCTACGCTGGCGATAGACTCCGTGTCATCCAGCTCCAGATGCATCCGTGTTCCGGGAAGAACGACCAAAGATGCCAGCACTACCACAGGGATTTCCTGTACCATATTCTCTTTTTCTATATTATCGTTCTTTTTCATTTTCCTCTCCATACTGCAGCCTCCAGCTCTCAGACATAAAAGACCGCATCAGCTGCGGTCTCTTTACTCTTCTGCATCATTCTGCTTTTTTCCTTGGCATTTTCTTTGAACTCTGCCGATGAACTACGATCGGTTCACTCTCTCCTTCAACCGCGCCCTTAGTAATAATACAGCTTTCAATCGTCTCATCTGACGGGATCTGATACATCACATCCATCATAATATCTTCCATGATAGAACGAAGTCCCCTCGCACCGGTCTTTCTGGTAACTGCCTTTTCCGCAATAGCCTCCACAGCATCCTGTTCAAAGGTAAGCCTTACCTCATCCATATCAAATAATGCCTGATACTGTTTGATAAGCGCATTCTTAGGTTCCTCCAGAATACGTACCAAAGCTTCCTTATCCAGTCCCTCCAAAGAAACCGTCACTGGCACTCGTCCGACAAATTCCGGGATCAGTCCAAATTTGATCAGATCCTGTGGCGTCACATCATGCAGAAGTGCTGATATATTATCTTCCGGTTTTACCGTGATCTCTGCATTAAACCCGATAGATTTTTTGTTCAATCTATCGCCGATAATCTTCTCCAATCCGTCAAATGCGCCCCCACAAATAAACAAAATATTAGTCGTATCAATCTGGATCAGCTCCTGATGCGGATGCTTTCGTCCACCTTGCGGCGGTACGGAAGCCTGCGTGCCCTCTACGATCTTAAGCAACGCCTGCTGCACCCCTTCACCGGAAACATCCCGTGTAATCGATACATTCTCGCTTTTTTTTGTAATTTTATCAATCTCATCGATGTAAATAATGCCATATTGCGCACGCTCCACATCATAATCTGCCGCCTGAATCAGTTTCAACAGAATATTTTCCACGTCTTCACCGACATATCCAGCCTCCGTCAATGTCGTTGCATCCGCAATCGCAAACGGTACATTGATGATCTTTGCAAGAGACTGTGCAAGATATGTTTTACCGGATCCGGTAGGCCCTACCATGATGATATTGCTCTTTTGCAGCTCCACATCCAGATCCTTTGACGCTGTCACACGCTTATAATGATTATATACCGCTACCGAAAGAACCTTCTTCGCTTCCTCCTGCCCGATCACGTAATCGTCCAGAAACTCTTTGATCTGTACCGGTTTCAAAAGGTTGATGTCTTTCTGTTCTTCTTCCTCTTCCTCCTCCATATCAAAATCGTCCAGCTCTTCTTCAATGATATCGGAACAGATATCCACACAACTGTCACAGATAAACACCCCGTTCGGACCCGAAATCATCTTCCGCACCTGATCCTGCGACTTATTGCAAAATGAGCAGCGTATCCTGCTATCCGTACTCTTTCCCGCCATAATCTATTATTCTCCTAAATATATATGCCCGCTCAATCTTTCTTATCGGTGGTAGGACGCTTGGTGATCACATCGTCTATCAGTCCATACGCCTTGGCTTCCTCCGCCGTCTTCCAGTTATCCCTGTCGGTATCTGCAGCAATAACATCCAACGGCTGTCCGCAGTTCTCCGCTAATATACGATTTAATTTTTCTTTCGTCTTTAAGATATGCTTTGCAGCAATCTCAATTTCCGTCGCCTGTCCCTGTGCACCTCCTAAGGGCTGGTGGATCATGATCTCCGCATTAGGCAGAGCGAATCTCTTTCCCTTAGCGCCGCCTGCCAGCAGAAATGCCCCCATACTTGCCGCCATACCAATACAATTGGTGGAAACATCACATTTTACAAACTGCATGGTGTCATAAATCGCCATACCTGCTGTAACCGAACCGCCAGGACTGTTAATATACATCTGAATGTCCTTCTCCGGATCCTCTGCTTCCAGGAATAAAAGCTGTGCCACAACAAGACTTGCAGTCACTTCATTTACCTCGCTGCCCAGAAAGATGATCCTTTCTTTCAATAATCTGGAGTAAATGTCATAGGACCTTTCTCCCCGGCTCGTCTGCTCGACAACCATAGGGACCAGTTCATTATAAATCGTCTGATTCACCAAATAACACCTCTTTCATCAATTTACATTCTTAATATTGTTCCGCCTGCTCAAGTTATTTCTCTTTGGCATTGGATACAACAAAGTCGATCGCTTTCTTGATCTTGAGATCCTTCTTGATCATCTTTTCATCTGCTTCTGCCAGAATATCCTTCAGCTTATCTAATTCCATCTTGTAGCTTTCCGCCATATCCTTTAACTCATTTTCATATTCTTCTTCCGAAACTTCCATCTTCTCAGCATCAGCGACCGCCTCCAGCACCAGACGCGCCTTGATCTTCTTCTCTGCACGCGGCTTTGTCTGCTCCATCATCATATCTCTGTTCATGCCGGTAAACATGAAATACTGCTCCAGTGAAAGTCCCTGCATGGAAAGCTGCTGGGCAAACTCGTCGATCAGCTGACGCTGCTGCGTCTCGATCATCGGTTCCGGTATATCCATCTCCGCTTTTTCTATGATCGCATCGATCACCGCATCCTCTTTCTGCTCCTTGCTCTCCTTTTCCCGCTTCTCTACAAGTTTCTTTTTCACATCTTCCTTATATTCCTCAACGGAATCAAAACCTGCATCATCCGCAAATTCCTCATCCAGCTCCGGAAGCTGCTTTTCCTTTACCTCATGTATCTTACACTTAAATACTGCCGGCTTTCCTGCCAGTTCCTCCGCATGATAATCCTCAGGGAACGTAACTTCGACATCACATTCCTCTCCGGTATTCTTACCGATCAGCTGCTCCTCAAATCCTGCAATAAAGGAATGGGAACCAATCTCCAACGAATAATTCTCTCCCTTTCCGCCCTCGAAAGCCTCGCCGTCTATAAAGCCTTCAAAATCGATCACTGCGGTATCGCCCTCCTTGATCGCCCTGCCTTCCACAGATACGATCCTTGCCTGACGGTTTCTTTCCTGTTCGATCTGCTCATCGATATCCGCTTCCGTAACCTCCATATCCAGCCGTTCAATCTCGATGCCTTTATATTCGCCTAATTTGACGGAAGGATTAAGAGCAACTTCCGCCGTAAAGATAAACGGCTTATCTACCTCCATCTGTACTACATCGATCTTCGGGGAAGATACGATCTCCTCCTCACATTCATCATATGCTTTGCTATATGCATCTGGAATGATAATATTAGCTGCATCCTCAAAAAATACTTCCTTGCCATACATCTTTTCCATCACCTGACGGGGTACTTTACCTTTACGGAAGCCAGGAACGTTGATCTTATTTTTATTTTTTTTATATGCCTGATCGACTGCCTTGTCAAATTCCTCATAAGGCACTTCGATAGTAAGCTTCGCCATATTATGTTCCATTTTTTCAATCTGTAATCCCATTTCTAACCATTCCTCCTGAAGCGATATTATAACTATGAGATTATACCACATTTTATCGCTGTAAGTCTAGTTATTTTTTCGCATAAATCACCTTTGCTGATATTCCACTGATCATACCGATCTTTCCGGACAACGCGCTAATCACATCTTCCGGCGCTTCCATGGCAATACTGATCATGGAGATCTCTTTTCCACCATTTACCCGATGTGGTAATCCCATCCTGCCGATAATGTGCTCCGAATATTTGGAAAGCATGGCATTTAATTCCGCTATCTGGCTTCTGTCCTCAACGATAATACCTAACATTGCGCATCTGTTCATAATAATCCTCCCTGCCAAAAGTTTTATTAAGTGTTTGCAAAATTCAATTTGGGAATGTTTCCGTTGCGCAACACAGACATATCATCGCCGGGCACGCTCCCGCTGCGCGCGCTCTGCAGCGGCACTAAGATGCCAAAATACGGCATCTAAATGCCGGCGAGCGCACAAGCACCCGGCGTATGAAATTGTCTGCATTGCACAACTGCTTATAACCAATTTTTACTGGTTAATAACCAGTTGTAACTGGTTATGAAAAATCAGTAGTTTCTCAAACGCCTAAGAAATTTTATCCGTCAATGAGGTTTACATAACTCAAGGTTTGAAAATAGTTATATAAGCCAGGCTTAATCCTTTCGCAATTACCTTATAAGTTTTTATTATGTTCAAGCCTGAGAACCACCGCTCCCATCCGCCCGATATCTGCCTCATCATGCGTCGTGACCACAAGCAGACGCCCGTTTCTGTTTTTCAGAATCCAACGACTCAGACGCTCATGGTTTGCTTCATCCAGCCCAGCAAACGGCTCATCCAGAAGCAGGCAGTCCGCATCGGAAAGCACCGCTCTGGCAACTGCAAGCCGACGTTTCATACCGCCGCTTAGCTGCTCCGCAGGCTGCTGCAACGCTTCCTTCGGAAAGATCTCACTCAATAATGAAATAATAACTTCTGTAGAATATTGTTGATCCGCTGTCAGCAGAACATTGTTCAATGCAGAGAGCTGCATACAGAACCGGTCCTCCTGAAATACCATGCCGATCTTTCTTCTTTTTGCATCTTTCTCTTCCTCTTTTCCTTCCTCCCTGATGTCTCCATCAGAAAAAGCTCTATCATACACTCTGCCGTCCATGGTTTCCTGCAGCCCTGCGCACACACGGAGTAATGTGGTCTTTCCACAGCCCGACGGACCCATAATGCAATAGCTCCTATCTGCGTCAAATCTGACCTCCATATGATCCAGCACCCTATTTTTGCCAAAGGATACTGTAACATCTTCCAGTATGAGGGCTGTTTTCTTCCTGATTCCCGCTTCGTCATCATGCCCCGATATGGTTTTGGACCGTTCCAACCTTCCCCGGCTTCTTCTCTTAAATATCCCAAGGTCCTGCCGTCCGAACTGCTTCAGCAGCCAAACCACCAGCCATTCCACCATGGAACTGAGCAGAATGATCACTGCCGTCCAGGCAAATACCCCCGCTGTATTCAGATAAATCTTGGCATTGTAAAGCCCTTCCCCAATGGAGGATACCGGCAGACCAATTACTTCTGCCGCCACACCGGATTTAAAGCTCATACCGACAGAAACCACTGCGCCGCTGAGAAGGTAAGGCATGACAGCGGGACGATAAATATAAAATAATTTTTGAAAAAAAGAGAGACGAAAAACTTCTGCCATCTCCAGCAGATCCTTGTCCGTGTTTTTCAGTCCGTTCAGGACATTCAAATAGATATTGGGAAATACCACCATAAAAGTTACATAGATGGAGAGATATTTTGCCCCAAACCATATCAACAGCACCACCACTACAGATGCCACCGGAACGGATTTGATAAAGGTTACAAAAGGACTTAATAAATCCTCCAGCAGCTTACAGTGATAAGCCAATGATGCCAGCAGACATGCCAGAAGAAAAGCAATGCAGAATCCCCCCATAATACGCAGCAGGGAATGCAAAACAGAGTCTATGAAATCACGGCTGCCCGCCATATGCGCCAATTCTTTGATCATTTCCAGCGGTCCAGCAAAAAAGATCGGATTATCCACGATCCGGCACACAACCTGCCAGACCACAAGCCAAAAAGCTATGATCAGCATTTTCTTCCATATGCCATTCCGTGGATTTCCGATCTTATGTTGTTCTTTCACTTTACTACACCAGATTTTCTTTTATATACTAACGATCATTCAGCAATATAATAAAATGCATCTTCCGGCAGCGAACCACCGATAAACTCTGCATTCTGTCCTTCCAATACGCTAAGGTATCCGGATAACGCCGTCTTCATCCCAGCGCCATCGATATAGACGATATTGCAGTATGGAATCGCTGCTTCCGCAACCGGAGCCTTCTCAATGATTCCCTGTGCTACGACCAGCTCTGCGGTGGCAGCGGTCTCTGTATTCGCATATTCCGCAGACGCTTTATGATCCGCCATAAACAAACGGACCGCATCTTCATGCTCTGTGAGGAATTCATTCCTTACGATCGTAACGCCTGTCACCAAGGTACTGCCGCCTTCACCCTGCACCATATTCCACTGCTCTGTCATATCCAGCACGATCGCCAGTGACTCATTCTGCATCATCGCAGCCGTCACAAAGGGCTGCGGCAATAATCCTACCGCGTCCGGATCTTCCGCCAGCAACGCCGCCACTTCTGTCGCCTCAGATTTATATTCCAGCGTCACATCGTCCACCGATAAACCGTGAGCGCTTAACAGATACTGCAATGCAAGATCCGGCGTCGTTCCCTTTCCCGTGAGACAGATTGTTTTTCCAGAAAGGTCCTCCACATCCTTGATGGAAGGATCTGCGCTGACCATATAGATTACTCCAAGCGTATTGATATCAATAACCGAAATACCTCCCTGCGTCTTATGATAAAATACACTCGCAACATTTGCAGGAACCAAGGCAATGTCCAGTTCTCCCTGCGCCATCATACCAAGCAGGGTATCTGCTGCCGTTTCCATCGTAAATTCATACTGGTTTTGTGTTTCGCCACTGTCATTTTCCTCCATCAGCCGTACCAGTCCGATAGAAGTAGGTCCTTTTAGGGAACCGACACGTACCGTCACCGGTTCCACTGCTGGAACTGCGGTTTCTTCCATTGATTCCGTCCCCTCATCTACCGCATCTGTCGCGCCTCCCGGTATCGCATCTGTCTCATCATCCGTCCGGTCTGCCGCAGCCTCTCCTCCTGCCGGTCCTGCGCCTTCCCCAACACCGCCGCATGACGCCAGCAGCAAAGCACATGCCATCACCAATACCAGCCATACTGCTTTTGTTTTTTTTCTGTTCATCATTTTTGCCCTTCCTTTCTCAATTTGATATCGTCAGACAGCCACCCACGTCATCTCTTTTAGAAGGAAACGAACCAGGTCATAAAAGAAAGGCATCCCAAAGGATGCCTAAATCACCATGAATCCATGCAGCCTTATATCTCAGAACGTATCTTCAATCTCAGGGATGAACAATATAAATTGTGGCTATTGCAGCTTCTGTTTCCAGTCAGGCGCACCTTTCCGGTCACATAACTCTGCATTTTTATAATAACATAAAACCTTTTACACAGCAAGCCATAACGCTTTATTTTCCTAATTCAAACATGCAGCATATTTCTTTGCCAATCCGTATGCATCCGCTGGAGACTCTAAGGAAGCGGTGTTTTAATCAGGACTTCCCTAGTATGCCAAATAAGATCAGTCCGACGGTATCAATTGCAAAATCTGCAAACATATGTACAAACCATGACGAATAAATGTTATCATTTATTTCATTCAGGTAATTAAAAATACATCCTCCTATGATCAGCCCCAAAAGCAGTAAAGATAACGCTCCTATACCAAACATTCCAACCAACATTCCAACATGATATATGGCAAATATTGACGAACTGAATAAATAGGCAAATTTTCTGTTTGTATATTTTTTCAGTGTGATAAAGCCATAGCCCCTAAAAAAGAACTCCTCCAAAAACGAATTCATAAGCGATACATACAGCGATACATAAAGAAGGTTATCGACGCCAATCCCCATTCCTTCTGTTAAATTTGATGTTACATTGGAGAAATCTATAATATTTTTAGTCAAAAAATAGCTCAGCAGGATTACCGCGTAAATAGCTATTCCAAGAAGTAATGACTTTAAAATTCCTCTTTTCTTAAAGATAAACAGTTTTTTAAATTCTTTGAGCTCCTCTTTATTGATAACAAAAAATATCGCAGGAAAAACCAAAAAGAAAAGTATCTTAATAGGTATTTTAACAAAATAATCAGGGCGTATAACGGCATCTATGAAGCTGACTATAATTGAAAATACTGTAATCGTCAGTACAATATAGACATTCTTCTTATTCATAATTTTGTATTCTCCGGATTCTCAGTTATCGTTCCTGTCAAGCTGTCGCCATTAAGTTCAATGTCTTTTCTGCAACCAACAGAAATCGGCATAACCAAAGTCATGCCGTTCCTGCGAAAATGCAATTCTGCTATTCTCTTATTCTTACTTCATCATTTCTTCCTGCTTCTTGATCATTCTACGAACCATCTCGCCGCCGATGCTTCCTGCTTCCTTAGCAGTGATATCACCGTTGTAACCATCCTTAAGGTTTACACCTAACTCAGAAGCTACCTCTGTTTTAAAACGATCCATAGCAGCCTTAGCTTCAGGCACTGTTGTCTTGTTAGACTTTGAGCTTGCCATAATTTCTTACCTCCATAAATACTTATCTGTTTTATATATTTTTAAGATAAACGTTTTTCTGCGCTTACCCTGATGATAGTATTTGTGATCGTAAGAAAAATATGATTGGTATTTTTTTCAATTTACGTCATCTGCAGTCGCCGGTTTATGTTTGTTAAGATAATCAGCAAAAAATTGTGCGGCGCTCGGATTCGTATAGTATTTTTCCATTTTGATCTCACAAATGGCGCCCAAAGCAACATTGATTTCTCCGGCAGAGATACTTCCCACAACCATGGCTCCGTTTTCAATATCTACTCTCTGGTCAACAGTCAAATCGCCCTTGATGGCGCCGGTCACAACCAGATTCTTTGCCGTAACGTTGCCCCGAATCTCTCCCACAAGATCCAGATCGCCATCCATAATGACGTCTCCTTCGATGATCATTCCCTTGGGAATCATGCTTTTCTCTGTCGTAGCCATGCTTTAAAACCTCCAGGTTAATCAAATTGTCAAATCTGACAGTTTTACTTTATTACTTTAATTAAATATTTTCTAATTCCACAAAAAAGAGAGACCGGCTTACCTACAGACCAGACTTAGTCCTCCAACAGAGGAACATAATATCTCTCTCCCGTGTCCAGGCACAGACAGCCAAGCTGACTGGATCTGCTGTTCAATGCCATGCCGCAGTCGACATCAATCACATGATATCCCTGAAAATCTTCCTTTTCATAAATGCATCCACGACCGCTCTCATCCAATTCCCCAAGCCTCTGCGTAAAGATATGTCCCATAACATAGATATCCCTTATATATGCCCACGGCCGCTCATAATCCTCTGCAAGTCCACGCTTATCAAACATGCTTTCCCACACGATCTCCTCCACCTGCTTAGGCGGCGTCCCGGCATACTTAATGCTTTTTCCAAAACGTTTCTTCAAAGAATAAGAATGTGACAGATGATAAGAGGTCTCCCCGATCTTGATCCTTTTAATCAGATACAGACTCCTGAGATACTCTTCAATCTCCTTCCGTTCTTCTTCTGGCATACTTAACAGTTCCAGACAGGTTCCTTCCCCGCCATTGCATGGATGCACCCAAAGTTCATAAGGCGTAAATCCGTCATAAACCTCATCATCCAATTCTCCAGCCTCTCTTTGACGAAGAAACTCCAAAGCATTGAGAAGCATACATTCATGGTTCCCCAACAACAGTTCAACATTCTCCCGCTGCATAATATCCCGGATCAGGCGGATGCCTTCCGGTCCCCTGTCAATCACATCGCCAAGAACGTATAAAAAATCCTTATCGGAAAAATGGATCTTCTCCAATATTTTTTTGTATGCATTGTATTGTCCATGGACATCGCTTAATACATATGTGCTCATTTACTACTCCCTGATCGTACGTAACAAAATAATCTTGAGTAATACCACAGTGCCAATCCCGGTCCCGCTTTACTTCATCTCATTCGCGGGCTTCGTTCTATGTCATATCCTCAATATCATCCTCTTTAATACAGATAATCGGGCGGATTCCCATACCTTTATTCAACCTCCACGCATCCAGCTTATTATTGATCATGGCATGCCCTTCATATCCTTCCTGACAGATATAGGAATCATCCTCATCCACATGTCCCCGTGATCGGAGACCATAACTATTCTGATGGAATACTCCATCTGACATAGCGGCTACATACTGTGAACACGGCGCTTCATCCAATGAACGTCTTTCTCTGGTCATTCCGCGCTGTAATGAGATATCCTTATCAAATCCATATCTGACCTCTTCAATCGAAGGAATATAAACCTTGTCATAAGTAATCTTATCCGAAAGTGCGGATACCGGCGTATTGATTCCTGTCACCTGCAGCATCTGCCGTTCCGTCTCTTTAAATGCACGCCGCACGAAAACACTGTTCAACCATTCCCGAATCTTACTCTTTTCCCAGCAGATTCCCTTCCGTACCTTTGAAATCTCTTTATCAGACATTTTCAAATATTTAACATTATCATATGGCTGAAAATCAATGATATATTCGGACTGTAATGTCACCCTGTCCTTTCTTTGCTGCACAATCTTCCACGGCAAAAGATTAAATTTAAAGTAGCGATATCCGGTAAGCTCCTGCTCCTGCTTCGGCTTCATCACACTGCTGAGCAAATCCTTTTCCTGCGTATGTGTCCGATAAACCGGCATACGCAGATATTTTTCTCCGTTTATCGTCGCCACCTGATCCTGATTATATTCCGCATATACGATATCAGAATTCAGCTGTGCGCCGACGATCTCATTCATCGGATACTCGCCAAACCAGATCCGCCCTGTCCTGTCCTTCAGAATCTTCGCCGTCTCTTCTACTGCCTTGCTGCCGAAAGCATTCTTCTCATCAGGATAAAATCCATAAAGATCCTTATACAGTTCATCTATACTCTGCTGCCGGTCCTTGGCATTCATGGAGAGTCCCTTCATGATGGCTGCCGCAACTTTTTTATCAATATTGATATTATACTGCGCAATATCGATCAACTCATCCTTTTCATTACGCTCATAGGATGCCTGCGGTACTTCGCTTGTCATAATGCAGTAAAGCGTAGCGCAGATACCATAAATATCGGTCCATGGTCCCTGTTCCGAAAGCTTGCTGAGCATCTGCTCCAACGGAGCAAATCCCCATTTTCCCAAGAAAACCTGCTGATTGTTTAGTCCAACCTTTTTGGAACCGCCAAAGTCAATCAGCTTCACACTGCCATCTTCATCCATCATGATATTATCCGGGCTGATATCCCTATGAATCAGTCCAGACTTGTGAAGTCGTCCAAGAATATTGATTACCGGCTCCATCAGTTCCAGCGCTTCCTTCACGCCCAGCCATCCGCCCTGTGCATCGACATACTTACGCAGATTTCCGTTCTCCAGAAATTCCATAATCAGATAACCGGTATTATTCTCATAAAACAAGTCCTTGATAGCAACAATACCGGGGAACTTTGAAAATTCCGCCAATACCCTTGCTTCCCTTAAATATGCCGTCGTCTCACGCTGATATTCTTCCCCATTGACCTCATCCAGCACAAGAACCGTTTTTCCGTCTTCCGCACGGTCAACCATCTCGTCAGGGAAAAACTCTTTTATGGCAACACGATATTCAAGCAGCATATCGTATCCAATATAAGTGATACCATAGCCGCCTTTTCCAAGAATGTTGCCAATCAATATTTTATTATTTAATATCGTTCCCGGTGCAAGCGCTTTAGACCATGTCAGCTGTCCCGCTTTTTCACGTCCACAATGAGGGCAGATTCCGACATCATCACTGATCTTCATACACCGTAAGCATATTTTCCCAACTTCTGATAATTCCATAAAACCCGTGCTGACCCCTCATGTATTTTATGCTAATTCTATTATACTATAAAATATATCATTTTCCAGTGGTTTCTCAAATATTTTTATGAAATATTTGGACATTTTATGCTTTTCCACAAACGAACGGCAACAATATGCACAAAATATTACCCGCCGTCTGCACAAAAACAGCGGGTAAACTCCATGTCACAGCTTATATCCGAATGAAAAACGTCAAACGAACATTTTCGCTTGGCGTTTTTCGATGTGAAACTTAGAACTTCTCACATTTATTCCGACCGGATCGCAGCCAGCGGACTCAGCCGCATAGCGCGGATAGAAGGGAACAGACCGGAAAGCATTCCGATACCAATGGCAAATACAATCGATAACAGCGACAACCAAAGCGGAATCCGTGAAATCTGATCAATCCCAAAATCGCTCTGTGACACCAGATTATTGATAACAACCGACAGGCCATAACTCAATCCTACTCCCAAAACGCCGCCGATAAACCCGATAAATCCAGCTTCTACCAGAAACAGTGTCTGGATATCCCGGATTCTGCAGCCGATAACCTTCATAATACCGATCTCCTTCGTCCGTTCATAGATAGACATCATCATTGTATTGGTGATACCGATCGCCGCAACAAATAAGGATACTGCACCGATGCCGCCCAGCACTGCCTGAATGACATTCATCTGATCCATCTCCGAACTGATCCACTCCGATGCCGCATAAGTCTCATAACCCATCATATTGATCTGGTTCTGTATATCCGCGACATTATCCATATCATCCACTTCTACATTAATCGTAGAATAAAAAATCTCCTTGTATGGCTTGCCGGACTGCATCGTCGGCTGGCCCGGAATCACACGCCCCTTAAATACCTGCTGCAGTTGCGTCTTTAATGCTTCGATATCACAATATACACCATAACTGTAATTATTCCACTCATCGACCGAGCCCTCTACGATACCGGCGGCTTCGATAATATATTTTTTCGGCTGTGGAATAATCTGTCCGTTTTCGTCAGTACTTCCCGCCGACCAATAACGGTCTGTATCAAAAATTACATAGGCGGGATCATTGTACAAATCAATGGGCGGAAGATTGCCGTTTTCCCAGTATTCATAAGTCCCCGTCTTCACATTGCGGAAATCCTGAATCACCATATTACCATAGATAAACGAAAGCGGGTCTCCGGGCTTGGGGTAGCTTCCCTGTGCCAGAGGGATCGCCATCCGCTCCATTGCCTCCGGAGAAATCCCTCTGATCCAGATATAGCTTTCATAATTTCCAATGCGCAGGATCGCTGAAGTTTCCAACTGTGGAGAAACCATGGTCACATGCTCCATCCCCAGCAACATCTCCACCAGATTATCATCAAGAAATAGTTCTTCCGTATCAGAATCAGAACTAGAGCCCCATCGGTTCGGCTGATAGATCTCAATCGTTGTCAAGCTGGCATAGGACTCCATCTCCTCTAACATAGCGCTCTTCATACCAATACCCAGCGAAAGCATCACTATGATGGACGTCGTACCGATCACTACACCCAGCACCGTCAGAATGGTTCTAAATTTTCTTTTTAACAAACTGCCACCACTCATACGCAGCAAATCTATTATCTTCATGCTAACAACCATGCCTTTCCATAACATGTGAATTCTCGACAACGAAAAGCGCAAGCTTTTTGTTGTATGCCGCCGCAGGCACAATATTTACAAAACGAATAAATTCGTTTTATCATCGCATTTCCGCACCGCTTTTGCGCAGCGCTTCTTTTTAGGGAAACGCTGGCGAAAGCGTTTCCCTCTCCCATTTAATCCTCATCATCCAATGATTCAATATCATCCAGATCTTTCAGCAAATCCGCTTTTTTCTTTTTCTTCTTTACGATAATGATCACTACGATCACCACGATCACAGCCACAACTCCGGCTACAATGGCGATGATCCAACCGATGGCAAGACCGCCGCCATCCATATCCCCGTCTTCTTCCATCATGGGATCATAATAAAAATCATCACCAAAAGCATCATAAGATTCTTCATAAACATAAAGCATGATCTCTTTTTCCAACGTGGATACATTCCCCGCCTCATCCTCATAGGACACCACCGCTGTAATATATCCTTCATCCATGGTCGGTGCAATACCGTCAACCATGGCGTCCACGTTGCCGGTAGCTCCCGGTTCAATCTTACCGATAAATGTATTGCCGCCAGAAATCGTATCTCCCTCAAAGGTAACCTGTACATTATACAATGTAGTTTTACCCATATTATAGACACTGAACATAATGTTCGTACTACCGCCTACAGCGATGGAGCCCGGCAGGACATCCGCCTCGCCAGTATCTACTCTTGCGTTCTGTTTGACAGGGATCGAGAGATTCGACTCCGCCTGATATTTGTTAAAAAGCTCATCCTCATAATTTGCCTTCACCTCGATAACATAAGGCTTCTGTGCCAGATCGCTCCTGGCGGTCATCTCAATACTGATCTGCGTCGTTGCTCCCGGTGCGATCCGGTCCACATAGATAGTAGCAGAACCGGAAGTCGGCAGGAACGCTTCATAAGTCGTATCTTTGTCATCACCTGCCTGTGCCGCCGCAAGATCAAACTGGATATTGGAAACCGCTGTCTGCGAAGATGTATTTTGTACATCGATCGTCAGGTTAAATGTATCTCCTGCATATACCTCTGCCGGATCTGTAGTAAATCCGGTTATAATGATCCTTGGTGTGGAAGTATTGCCCGTTATCGGAGTAAGGCTCTCCAATGTTCCACTTTCCGGCGCACCGGTAATATTCATATAGGTTGTAAGATCCGTCTCTTCCACACCGCCGTTCCGGTAATATTTTACATGGAAGGTCAGCGGATACGTGCCAGTCATGGCATCATTCGCAACCACAAAATTCCATGACACCTCCTGCCGCAGGCCATATGACTGCTCTACTGAAGATGCTGCCGGAAGCGCCGCGATCATCCTCGCGTCAGTCGCGGTCTGGATCACAAAGGGCCACTCAGAAACTTTCGTCGAAACCGTCGGAGTGATTACTACATCCGTAACGCCTTCCTTGCCCAGATTAATCAGTGACAGCGTCAGTGTCGTCGGCTGTCCGTATTTTGCATTGGTTACCGGTACTTCATTGCAAAGAAATAGGAAACCGCTCGTCGTAGAAGGAATCGACTGTGCGGGAACCTGCCCCAAATTCGCCTCCACGGTAGCAACATAATCACGCAGCTGATGCACGGTCATCGTCGTATTAGCGATATAGACATTAGCCTGATAAAAGATCTCATCAATCTTACGTAAGGATTCATCCGTCAGATCATACCGTGCTTTCATGCTGTTGATATAATCTATGATCAGAATATAGGCAATCGAACGGTCCGAATCATTAATTTGTGCATCGGGATCTCTTGTTTCCCAACCTGACACGTTAGATGATACGGTAGGCGTAGGCGGTATCGTAGTCGCCCCAGCAACCAAAGGGGTGGATATCATAAATGCAGCGCATACCATAAGCACTGCCATCACAGCCCCTGTCATCATTCTATACAGTTTACTTTGCATCGACTTCATAATATCTCTTTCCTCCCATATAATTAACTTACTGTTTCTTCTGCTGGTATGCCTTCCAGCGCCTGCACTGCTGCCTGTTCTTCTATCGTCCCTTGCATCTGCATATCTGCGGCGCCCTGTGTCGCATTCTCCGGCTGCCATACCGCTTCTGCGTTTTGTTCCACGCCATCCGGCGGCTCTTTTTCTATATTCTGTCCATCGGGATCAACTGCCTGATGATGCCCTCTGTTATCGTCAATCTTTAAGATCTTTCCATCCCTGATGTGGATGACCTTGTCTCCAAATCCCGCCAGATAATTGTCATGGGTAACCATGACAAGCGTCTGGTTCCTCTTCCTGACAATCTTTTGGATCAGCTGCATGACTTCCAAAGAAGTATTGGAATCCAGATTTCCGGTAGGCTCATCCGCAAAGATAATCTCCGGATTTACCACCAGCGCTCTTGCGATACCAACCCTCTGCTGCTGTCCGCCGGACATCTGTCCGGGCTTGTGCTTTATATATTTCGCAAGGCCTACCATCTTTAACATCGCCGCTGCCCGTTTTAGTCTGGTCTTTTTGTCCACCCCTTGAAACGTCAATGGCAGCGCCACATTTTCCAATGCCGTCATATTGGGCAGCAGGTTATAGGACTGAAAGATAAATCCTACATGCGCTTGTCTGAATACCACAAGCTGGCTCTCGCTTTTCTTTTCTATATGCTCCCCTGCAATGACAATCTCTCCTTTGGTCGGCTTCTCCAAACCTGCCAGCATATTTAACAATGTTGATTTACCGGAACCGGAGGTTCCGACAATACAGCAGAACTCTCCCTTTTCTATGTTGAAATCTACACCGTTTAACGCCCGCACCTTGTTTTCACCGATCCGGTAGATCTTATACAGGTCTTTCACCCTGATCACCGGTCTTGCCATATGTCATACCACGCCTTTCTTTTTAGTTTCTTTAACTTTCCTTATCCATTAATACATTTAGCCAACCAAAAATTGCATTTTAAAAGACAATTTCTAAAACTTGCATCTGTATATCTTATTCTCCCGCCGACTAGCTTATCCCTCTTTTTAGACGGGCCGGACTATTTATCCTAAAAATCTCCTGAGAATCACCGGTCAACAATTTATATTACTATGTAAACCTAAATCCTATTTTAAACAAATATCAAAAAATAGCAACCTTATTTCGCAAATTAATTCTTAAAAATACATTAAGATACTATATTTTTTCAACAATCATTAACATATTTTCCCATATTTGCAGATCTTTCTTCCCCTTGCAGAAGGTTATTATCTGGGCAATAACTGATCATATGTACTATGTTCTCATGCATTTAACTTTTCCTTGCCTAATTATATCATTGTCCAAATCACTTGTAAATTGTTTTTTTAATGCATTTTGTGTCATAGTTTGCGGTGATATTTCAAATTATAATAAATATAGAAGTTTATGGAGGAATCAATATGAATAAATTTGTTGTTACGCCTAAAGAAGATAAAACGGTTACTATGACAATTCGTATAGATAAAAAATTACAGGAACAATATAATGAACTTTCTGCCAAAACCAATCATTCCAGAAATGAATTGATCGGAATGGCGCTGCAATATGCACTTGATAATATGGAAATTGTAGAAAATAAGAATCGTAACCAATAAAAAGAATCATGTCTATCTGACATGATTCCAACAAACATTTAATGTTCAATCGAAAAGAAATTAAATAAAATTTCTTTGATATGATGATACCTCCTTGCATAAGAATTTTCTACCCGAATCAACTGAAGATTGTGTTCCCTACAGAGATCATTTTTCTTTTGATCCCGCACACGCACCACTTCGCTTTCAAAGTGCTCCTTGCCATCAAGTTCAATTGCCAAAATCGGGAATTCCTGCTTCCCGCTTTTTTCATATACCACGAAATCAAATCTTCCGCTATAAAACAAATCATTATGGCTTTCGTTTTCTCGAAAAACATGCGCAATACCAACTTCTGTGTATATCTTATACCGACTTTGCGTCAGCCAGATATTTTCCAGCGCATGATTTAGATTTTCCAAAAAGGCTTCCTCTGTAGCACTGTTAAATGGCTTTACTCCCAGAGCACGAGACACCGCCTGTTTGGGCGTCACCGCAGTCATACCATTCGACCGCACATACTGCGCCAGTTCATACAGATCGTCCTCACCGTCCTTTTGATGAAGACGTTCTAAATTTTTCGTACTTGAGAGGATAACCAATTTATCCTTCGCTCTTGATGTCGCTACGTTAATCAGTTCTTTATTATTTTTCAACCACTCATAAGTACTTGCCTGCGTCTGATCCGTAATGGCAGTGGAAAACAAAATCACATCTTTTTCATCTCCCTGAAAAGCATGTACCGTACCACAGCTCACATTCGTCACCTTATTTCGAGCTAATTCTTCCTCAATTAGTTTCTTTTGATTAACAAACGGTGTGATAACACCAATATTTTTGTCCCGATTTTCCGTTGCATACCTTACAATCTCAAATACTTCCGCCGGTGCCGTATTTTTATAGTCCGAGTATGTCTCTCTCATATCCAAATATACAAGCGGATGTTTTTCCTTGCTTTCCGACATGATTTTCAAACGAGAGTTATAATATTTTCGATTGTTAAATTCAATAATTCTTTTATGACAGCGGTAATGATTATGAAGCAAAGTTTCATCACTAACAGCATCACACGCAAGATACGTCTTATAAATTGAGTTTTTCCGATAGTCATATTCATCGGAAATCGTATAACGTTTCTTTAATTTTACATTCGTTATTTCATCCAGTAAAATCACCGGATTAAGCTGCTGTGGATCTCCCACAAGCATAAGACTTTCTCCACGAACAATCGGCACCAAAGATACAGCTGTGTTACACTGACTTGCCTCATCCATGATCACCATATCAAACATTGGCTCCGGCTCTCCCAGTCGATGC
The DNA here is from genome assembly GCA_947174185.1 of uncultured Lachnospiraceae bacterium. Classification (GTDB taxonomy): domain Bacteria; phylum Bacillota; class Clostridia; order Lachnospirales; family Lachnospiraceae; genus NK4A136. Next base: position 24,778 of record CAMWHY010000015.1, read on the forward strand.
GCAGAAATACACGTCGTAACAATAATCGGAAAAATTTTCTGAAGCTTTATGATATTCTCTTTCTTTCTCAAATATTTTGCGAAAGCCTCTAACTGCTTTTTTTCATCCTCCGTGTCCAGAATTTCTCTCAGATCGGAATTTCTCGGTGCACCAATTTTCTTAATATAACCTGCCGAAGTATAATAAAGATATTCTTTCAATTTTTCTATATTACCATCTAAAAGTTCCAGCGCCCCCTCTTCTGATACCTCGCCTGTTTCTTCAATCTTCCTACTAACTTGTCCACGTTGCCTAACGCGAAGATCTTCTTTAAAAGATAGCATCTGCAATGAAGTTCCTTTTTTCTCCTCAAAGTCGAGCATTCTGTCAATTGTTTCTTCCCGCTCTTTTAAGTCCAAAAGATCTTCATATCGTTTTAACATTTCCGATAATTGTTTTGCCCGTTTCTTACGGTCATCCTTATTACGATCTAAAGTCCCCTCAAATATTTTTATATTCCTTACACTTTCATATAATCTTTTGATTGTTATAAGTGCTTCCTTGACTTTCTCATTATTTCCCAACCGAAGAATCGGAAACGGAATGATCTTGCCTTTGTATTTTATATTGGATATCTTATCATAAACGCTGTTGATCGGGTGATTATTATAAGACGTCACTAGCACCGTGCGCTCATTAAAAAATGCTGTTATAATCGTATTGATGATCGTATTTGTCTTACCGGTACCAGGTGGTCCTTGAATATATGCAACCGGATATTTCATGGCATTATGGATTGCAAGTAGCTGATCCATATTGATTTTCTGGTTAATAAGCACAATCGGATATACGGTCCTCCTTCTGGGTCTCTCTAATAAATCTCCGAAAAAAGCTCTGATTGGCACAGGCACTTTCCCTGTCTGATACATCTTTATGATAGCTTGATATTCATTATGCAGATCCAACGCAACATCTGCCTCCAAACCGATGATATAGGGCATATCATCTACATTACTACAGCCCCTTTGCATATGTCTCGTAATACAGTCTTTAATTTTCTCTTGATTGGCTTCAAAGTCAGAAAGAAGATCATATTCATCTCCATCCAAAAATTTTCGGATGCTCTGCTTGGTTCCATCTATCGTAAATTCTGTACAGATTGTAATTTCATCATCAGGCTTTAGAGCACGATTTTTCACATCCAAGTTCAGTTTACGGTAAGCCAGCACGTATAGTCCTTTTGCCATATGAATGCTCAAAACATTCATTGCCAGCTGCTTCATCTGCAATCCTTCGCCCATTCTCCCACTATGTTCTGCCTGATATCGAAAATTTTCCACAATCTTGCGAAACTGCTCCTGGCTCAATTGGTACATCTCTCCTCTGATATTATCATGATCGAGATACTGAACCAAATCAAAATCCGATTTATAAGGAACCGAATCCAGACGATTACACATTTCAAGATAACTTAATATTTTCAAATTCGCCGTATTATCAAACAAGGTGTAATACTTGTGAGGATTCAGATAGATATCCCGAACAAGTTCTTCATTAACAGAGCAGAAAGACCCCTCTATAATTCTGGATGATTTTATGGAATCTATTTTAATTCCATATTCAAAACGCTTTACTTTATATTCGCCAAGATGAAGTCCATCCACCTTCAGAATACGATTGCGGACATCAAGATCATGAATACCTATCCAATATTTTGTATCCTCATTCTCTCTATTGTGATACTCAATGCTCAACCATTTTCCTTCATGAATCGCACGAAATATATCCCGGCAAACCGTATTCATAGTTTTTCTCCCTATCCTAACTTTCCCCACATTACAGGAATCTTCGATCGTTCTGATTTTATATCTATAATTTTATTTTTATGATTAAGTATAACATATTTATCCCTTTCCTTTATACAAATTTTAACAAAATAAAAAATAATCCCCAATTAATAATTTGTTTTAGGGATAATAATCACTATATATCAATGTTCTTGTTTATGTATTATAGAAAAGTGCTTAACGAATGTAAGAAAATGTTCTTTCGCATATACTTCCTTTTAAAATTTCCAATTCTTCGTGACTCTCTCCTTCTAGCCCCAAAATTTTAATTACCCAATCCTGCGTTTTGTCGTCGTACAGTCACCACATTAGAAAATGGAATTGCAATTTATGAGCCGAACAGCATAGACGATTATTCAAAACAGTTTAAACTCTACTTTTCCCAAGAGTCTGCATCACCTCATAACTTGTTTGAACTGCAACATATGTAGAGATCATGAACCTTAAAAAAATATATCCAATAGGAACCCATCTTAAAAACCTAAGGCATTCTCAAATCCTCCCTCTTTTGAGAATTGCATAATAAGATGCGCAGTAGATTTTATAATCTCCATATATTTATCTACTTCACTTTGAGAAAAACCATAAACTTCTTCCAACTCATACTTAGGCAAATAACAAGTCATATGATGATTTAGACAAAATAAAAAAGCAGGTGATGGGAATCGAACCCACGTGTTCAGCTTGGAAGGCTGACATTCTACCATTGAACTACACCTGCATAATCATTTATTAAATTTTGTGCGTCAATCGGGGTGACAGGATTCGAACCTGCGACCCCCTGGTCCCAAACCAGGTGCTCTAGCCAAACTGAGCCACACCCCGAAAACCGTTTCACTCACAACGCAAAACCTATTATACGAATTATTGTTGCTCTTGTCAACAACTTTTTCTTCTTTTCTTTGTATTATTTATTCCCCCGTATGCTTCCACCTCAAAATTTCTTCCAGTCTCTCCTTTACCTGCTTTTCCTTTCCCTGTTCGGTCGGTTGATAATACCGTCTGTCTGCTAATGACTCCGGCAAACATTTCATTCTCGTCAGCTTCTCTTCCGTATCATGGGCATAAATATAACCTTTTCCATAATTCATCTCTTTCATTAAATTGGTTGGCGCATTACAGATCTGCAATGGAACCGGTTCTGCCGGAAGCTCTTTGATGTCTGCTTTGCACGCCTCACAAGCTCTATAAATTGCATTCGATTTCGGCGCCATAGAAAGATAAACCACTGCATGCGCCAAATGCACATCGCACTCCGGCATCCCCAAAAAATGACACGCCTGATATGCCGCCACCGTCACCTGCAAAGCATTTGAATCTGCCATCCCCACATCCTCACTCGCAAACCGTACCAAACGCCTTGCAATATACAACGGCTCCTCTCCTCCGTCTAACATCCGATACATCCAGTATACTGCTGCATCCGGGTCACTATTGCGCATGGATTTATGCAGCGCGGAAATTAAATTATAATGTTCCTCGCCATTCTTATCATACAACAACGATCGCCGGTTCATGCATTGTGCCAAAATCTCTTCATCCACGCACAACACGGCGTTTTCATTCATTTTACTATTGAATACTGCCATCTCCAAAGTATTCAGCGCCGTTCTGGCATCTCCATTGGCAAAACGGGCAATCGCCTGCAAATGTGAATCCTCTATATCAATCTGCAGGTTTCCTAACCCCATGGAGCTTTTTAAGGCATGCTCCAGCACCTGCTTTAGCTCCTCCTCCTGCAATGGCTTCAAGATGAAGACTTTACAACGGGACAATAGAGCGGAATTAATCTCAAAAGAGGGATTCTCTGTGGTAGCTCCTACCAGAATAATACTTCCTTTTTCCACAAAAGGAAGAAACGCATCCTGCTGCGCCTTATTGAAGCGGTGAATCTCATCAGCAAATAACAACGTACGGATTCCCATTCTCCGGTTTTGTTCCGCCTGTTCCATCACTTCCTTGACCTCTTTGATCCCGCTGTTCACAGCACTAAATTCTACAAATTCCGCCTTTGTTTTCTCTGCAATAATTCTTGCCAGAGTAGTTTTTCCAACCCCCGGCGGTCCCCAGAATATCATAGAGGGAATCTGATCTTCCTCAATTAAGCGTCTAAGGATTTTTCCTTCCCCGATCAAATGTTTTTGCCCTACATAATCCTCTAAAGAATGCGGTCTCAAACGGCTCGCAAGAGGCGCCGTTTTTTCTCTGTCATCAAACAAATTTAATTGGTACATACTAATCCTCCATGTCAGAGCAGCTTGCTGCGATCAAAGCAATTTGAGGCTCTGACTCAAATTGCTGATTGAAAAATAAGATATCAATCTTATTTTTCAATCTAATAACCATGCCTTTCCGTAACCTGCGCGTGTTACTTGTCTTTTATAGTAACATATGAAAAAATCCAAAACAACCATTTTGCAAACAGTTGATACATCATTATTTCTATGCAACTTTGTTAAGTGATCCGCATCATTTTTTGCAAAAAAGCAGAGATTCTCCCGAATCTCCGCTCTTAGAAAATGAAACTATGATTTTGTTACAATCCTTCCCTGTCAGATTCGGAATGCAGTTCCGCATCCCTTTTTTTATGTTCTGAGCAGCAGCAGCCTTCCTGACGGCTGCTGCACTGTCCTCCATAAGGACAGCCGATACAGGTTTTGCCCCTCTTCTTCGCTTTATATAAATAGATGATGATACTGCTGATAATACACAGAAGAATCACTATAATGATAAGATTGCCCATATCGTCCTCCATATGCCGGAATTTTATATCTATTTCCTATCTTTATCCGAAAAACATTTTGCGGGATAAAACGATCCATTCTTAATCCTTATTTTACAAGTGCATACTCCATACTCAGCTTACGGTTCGTATTGCTGATGATACCAGCTATAATAGCAATCATCACCGCTATCGCAATCAGTCCCACGATTGCCGCCGTAACATTCAGAGTTGCAGGTGCGATGATCAGCGTTCCAATCGTATATACCAGATATCCAACCGTATAACCTACCGAAAGCTGAAGTCCGATGCCTCCCCATACCCATTTTGCGCTTTTCATCTCGGAGTTCATCGCGCCGATTGCCGCAAAGCAGGGCGGTGTATAAAGGTTAAACATCAGATACGCAAGAGCAGCTACTTTCGTAATCGCCATCACGCCTGCCACCTCTGCGCCTGCGCCTTCCATCAGGGCAAGTTCTTCCGTATCGATCAGATTCTCTAATCCAACAAAGCATACCGCTAACGTGCCAACCACATTTTCCTTTGCAATGAAGCCGGTTACTGCTGCTGCCGCAAGCTGCCAGCTTAACACTCCGACGATGGGAACCAGCAGATACGCAAAGGGACTTGCAATCGATGCGAGGATCGAAGCATCTGCCTCTTCCGCCACGGTGAATTTCCAGGTAAATGTCTGCATGATCTGAACCGCCGTATTGCAAAGCAGGATAATCGTTGCGGCCTTTACAATATAAGCCCATCCCCGGGCACACATAGATTTGAATGCACCCCATAAAGAAGGAAATTTATATTCCGGAAGTTCTATAATAAAGAAAGATTTTCTTGCCTTATACCCCGCAACCTTATTGACCAAAAGCGCGCCAAAGAAGATCAGTACGATCCCAGAAAAATACATCAATGTACTCACCCAGCCCGCGTCATCGAAAAAGGCGCCTGCAAAAAGAGCGATCACCGGGATCTTTGCACCACAGGGCATAAACGGTGAAAGCATCGCCGTCGCCCTGCGCTCGCGTTCATTCCGGATCGTACGGCTCGCCATAATACCCGGCACGGCACATCCGATGGTGATTACAAACGGAATCACTGATTTTCCGGAAAGTCCCACCTTCTTAAAGATCGGATCAAGAACGACTGCCACGCGGGACATATAACCGCAATCCTCCAAAAGCGCAATCAGGAAATACATGATCATAACCAACGGCAAAAATCCAACAACCGCGATCACACCACCGATTACGCCATCTACCAGCAGCGCTGACAGCAGCGGCGATGCATCTTCAAAAAGTTCGCCTACCCAGCCCTGAAACGCTTCTAACCATTCCACCAGAGTATCGGCAATCAACGGTCCTACCCATGCCTGCGAGATTTGAAATACAAACCACATCACAACCGCAAAGATCGGGATTCCCAGCCACTTATTGGTCAACACCGCATCGATCTTATCGTCTGTATTCTTATCCTTTGTCAGCGTCTTACGAGTCTCAACCTCCTGAACGATCTGATTAACAAACGTAAAACGTTTTCGGTCGGCTTCTTCCACCGCCTTCTTGTCAGTCAGGTCAATATCATCCTGACAATACGGTGCCTCCTGCGTCACGTGAGACTGTGCTGCCGCCTTTTCGATCACTGTCTTTAATCCTTCTGCCGATGTAGATACCGTATTGACCACAGGGCAGCCAAGTTTTTCAGACAATTTTTCCGTATCGATCTTTGTTTCCTTTTTTTCATTGATATCGCTCTTATTCAACGCCACTACCACAGGAATACCAAGTTCCAAAAGCTGTGTCGTAAAGAACAAGCTGCGGCTTAGATTCGTCGCATCAACGATATTGATAATGACATCCGGATTCTCCTTCTTCACATAAGAGCTTGTAATACTCTCCTCACTTGTAAAAGGCGACATGGAATATGCTCCCGGAAGGTCAACTGCGATCAGCTGTTCTTCTCCTGCATAATAGTTTTTTTTCACCGGATGCTCTTTCTTATCCACTGTAACGCCCGCCCAGTTACCAACCTTTTCATTACGGCCGGTCAGCGCATTGTACATTGTTGTTTTACCGGAATTAGGATTTCCCGTCAATGCAATTCTCATAAAATGATTCCTCCTCCATTTTTATTTATTTTTCAGATAATTGCAAGACTTATCCTTTTATCATGATAATATTTCCATCTTACAATTTCTGTTCTTTCCTTTTATCTTCCGAATTCTGTAGTTACTTTCTCTGTTTTATTAGCCAAGTTACATTCGTTACTCATCCGAACCTTTGTATTTCCCCATTCTGTTGTATGTTTCTTATAACAAATATTAGTCCCAACTAACCATTGCATAAAAATAATACGACGCATCTGACGCCGATCATTAAACCGTCAAATCAGAATTGCCTCCGCCAGCTGAGGATCAATATTATACCTTCCGTCTTTGATGGAAATGACACATCCTCCCTTTCGGCGGGAAACTACGGTCACCGATTCCCCACTGTAACATCCAAGGGAGAATAAAAAGGTTTTTAATTCTTCGTCATCCGCCTCGATCTGCCGGATCACATATTCGCTGCCCTCTGCCGCATCATTTAATGTCATTATGATCACCCTCTCTTTCTATGTCGGCATGTTTGTTATGTATCGCTAATTTCTATTAGCTTCAACTAACATTACGCCCAAGAAATAGTTAGCTTTCGCTAACTATTAATAGCATACTCTATTATACCGGAAATGTCAACAAAAAATTTTTGATGAATGCAAACCGCCCCTGCTATACATATTTGATCTCATAATGCGCTTCTCCCGCCTCGTCGATGGTCATAACCGCATAAGTCGGTTTTCTGTCTGCCTGCCGCGGAAAAGCAGTACTGCCCGGATTCAGGATGACCATATCACCATATCGCTTAACCTGCGGGCAGTGCGTATGTCCGAACATCACAATATCAGCGCCTTCTTCCTCTCCTACCCGTCTAAGTTCCCCGTCATCAAAATGCGCTCCATACAGATGTCCATGAGTCAGGAACACCTTATATGCGCCGATCTGGAATACCTTTTCTCTGGGAAGTCTGGCGTCAAAATCCATATTTCCCGCCACCGCCTCGACCCTGCATCCCGCCATGGCCCCAAGCTCCAATTCATCCATCTGAAGATCCCCACAATGCACCAAAAGATCAATTGGTTTTTCCCGTTCCAACACTTTATAAAAGTTACGCTTTTCCCTATGGGTATCACTGATGATCATAATCTTCATATTCTATAAACCAAACCTTTCCGCCAATTCTTTTTTCATGGCGCGCATCGCCTTTCCCCGGTGGCTGATCTCATTTTTCTGTTCCGGGCTCATCTGTGCCGTCGTACAGCCATACTCTTTTATATAGAAGAAAGGATCGTAGCCAAACCCATTCTCCCCGATGATCTCATGCCCAATGCTGCCCTCCACGGTCTCCTGCACGGTAAAGAGTTCTTCCCCTGCTGCTGCCGCAATCGAGCAGACAAATCTTGCCGAGCGCTTTTCCTCCGGCACATCCTTCATTTCTTCTATGATATCCGCCATCGCCTGAGGATACGTCCTATCCCCCAACCAGCGGTGAGACATGACACCCGGCTTTTTATCATAAAAATCGATCTCCAGTCCAGAATCATCCGCCAATACCACCGCGTCCGCATATTCCGGCTTCTCTCTTTTAATATATTCTGCAACTGCCGCCGCCTTGATGGAAGCATTCTCCCGAAAGGTGGTGCCATTCTCCTCAATCTCTTCCGTAAATCCGATCTCGGACATGGTTTTGATCTCCCCTGCGGCCTCTCCCATAATCTCCCTGATTTCCACCAACTTGTCTTGATTGGTCGTAGCAAATATTATCGTTCTCATCTTTTGCCTCCATTCATCTCTGACCCCCATTACGCTTGGGCGGTCTCGGTCCCATAAACTGATAATAATAGGTTTTCATCATCCCATTGTAGATCTTCCTGTTCTTATCCGCTTTCCTGCCGATATCTGCCTCCGCTTTCTCATAGGCGGTGATCAGATACATTGACCAGCTGTCTAACTGCCGGTAACGCTCCCCAATGGTTTTATACAATGCCGGCAGCGCCGATTTCTCTTCCAGCCGTTCCCCATATGGCGGATTCGTAATGATAAATCCATATTTCTTCGGGTGGCTTAACTGCTCAATCGACCGTGTCTGCAGATGGATCATCTGCTCCACACCGGCAAGCCTGGCATTGCTCCTTGCGATCCGTATCATCTCCGGATCGATATCGTATGCCTGAATATCAGGACGGGCAGCGGTATCCACCTCTTCCTGCGCCTCCTCAATCGTATCCTTCCATAATGTCTGTGTGACGATATGCCCCCATTGTTCCGCCATAAAATGCCGGTTCATTCCAGGCGCCATCCCTGCTGCCATCATGGCCGCCTCAATGGCAAAGGTGCCGCTCCCGCAAAACGGATCAACCAGAATCCTTTCCTTATTCCATGGCGTCAGCATAATCAGTGCGGCGGCAAGATTCTCCGCAATCGGCGCTTTCGCCGTCAGCTTCCGGTAACCTCTTTTATGTAAGGATTCTCCTGTCGTGTCAAGTCCCACCGTCACTTCATCCTTCATTAAAAATGCTCTGATGGGAAAACTCTCTCCATCTTCCGCAAACCACTGGATACCGTACTTCTCCTTTAGCCTGTCTACCATCGCTTTTTTCATAATAGACTGAATGTCTGAGGGCGAAAACAATTTGCTCTTGACGCTGGCAGCCTTTGCCACCCAGAATTTCCCATCCTCCGGGATGTATCTCTCCCAGGGAAGCGCCTTCGTCCCCTGATACAATTCCTCAAAGGTCTCGGCATGAAAGCCGCCTACTTTGATCAGGATGCGTTCTGCGGTACGGAGATTGACATTGGCACGGCATACCGCTTCCTCATCTCCATAAAAGCACACCCTTCCATCCTCTACGGATGAGATGTCATAACCAATATCAATTATTTCCTTTTTTAATACTGCCTCCAGCCCAAAATGGCAGGGAGCAATCAATTCATAGCGGTTCATATCCCTCTAATATCCGTTTCTGTCAACTCAAATTTATATTTACTGTTTTCATTTATATTATATTTTTGAAAATCTGTTTCAAAAAATTTACTCTTTCCATTCTATCCGCAACATATTTTAAAGTCAACATATTTATGGTTTTGCCCCTTTTAAGATAATGGTTGCTGGAATAAAACTCCGGCAATTTCACTAACTCACATTGAATTTATTGGTCATATGTGATATTGTTGGTGAGAACTGGTTGAAAGGTGGAGGTGTGTGATGATAGGAGTATATTTTAGTGGTACAGGGAATACAAAGTTTTGTGTTGATAAATTTCTAAAAGAATATGACCATAGTGAAAATTCATTTTCTATTGAAGAACGCGAAACGTTAAGAAGAATTGAAAACCATAATGAAATCGTAATAGGCTATCCGGTGCAATTCAGTAACATCCCCAAAATATTGCGGGATTATATTGTTGATAATCAGCATATTTGGAAAGGGAAAAAATTTTTTATTATTGCAACGATGGGGCTTTTCAGTGGCGACGGGGCAGGAATATTAGCACGCTTATTGAAGAATTATGGGGCAGTCATAGTCGGTGGCCTGCATTTGAAAATGCCTGATAGTATTGGTGATGAGAGGGCCTTAAAACGCAATTTTGAAAAAAATAAAGTATTGGTAATGAACGCAGACGAAAAAATATGTAAAACAGTTCGAGACATTAAAAATGGAAAACCACCACAAGAGGGATTGGGGATATTACATCATTTAGCTGGTCTGTTCGGGCAAAGACTTTATTTTTTGGGGAAAACAAAAAAATATACAGATAAATTAAAGATAAATCCTCAAAAATGCACTGGCTGTGGTTTATGTGAAAAACAGTGTCCCATGAATAATATTACATTAGCAAATGGAATTGCTTATTCGGGCGACAAATGTACAATGTGTTATCGTTGCATTAGCAAATGCCCAAAGCAGGCAATTACCCTATTTGGGAAAAAAGTTATTGAGCAAAACGATATAAGCAGATATTTATAAAATTTAGATTATCGGGCAGTTACCTTCTATGAAAAACTGCCTGTCTCAGCATTTTGACGAAAAATTTGGATAGCAGAACATCAGCAACCATAACCTGAAAAGGGACATGGTTTTCAGAAAAAGGAATGGTATTCTATTATTTTTCTTGACTTTCTATCCAAAATTAGATACTCTGATAACAGTTCAATATATTTCTAATGTCCAATACCTAATTGGCAGTTCGCCATTTATACCTTGTTTTTACTAAAACATCTATATGACCAACGATTACCTTTTCCGGGCATTGATGCAGCGCAACACCAATGTTTTAAAATCCCTTATCTGCTCTCTGCTCCACCTAAATCCTGATGATGTTACTTCCGTCACTATCCTCAATCCTATTGAACTGGGCGAAACCATTGACGATAAAAATTATATTCTTGACATCAAAGTGGAATTAAACGGATATACTACCATCAATCTGGAAATGCAGGTCGTAAATGAAGGGAACTGGTCGGAACGTTCTCTGTGCTATCTTTGCCGCATCTTTGACAGCTTAAACCGCGGGGAAGAGTACGGAGACGTCCGTTCCGCAATCCAAATCGGTCTTCTGGACTTCACTCTCTTTGAAAACAGCCCTGAATTTTTTGCTAACTACTATCTTATGAATTCCAAAAATCATCAGATTTATAGTGACAAATTTCGTCTGTCTGTGTTAGACTTAACTCAGATAAACCTTGCAACCGAAGAAGACCGTGCCTACCGGATTGAACGTTGGGCTGCTCTTTTTAAGGCCACCACCTGGGAGGAACTAAAAATGCTTGCAAAGAACAATCAGTACATTGAGGATGCCGTTACTACTGTCCGCCAGCTTACGCAAGATGAAAAGATCCGACAGCAGTGTGAAGCACGCGAGGATTATTACCGCCGCACAGCAGGTCGGGAAAAACTTCTCAAGAAGACCACTTTGGAACGTGATCAGTACTTTGCAGAAAATAAAGATCTGAAAAACCAGCTCTCTCAAAAGAATGCTGCTCTTGTCAAAAAGGATGCTGAAATCGAACGTCTCCGCAGCCTGCTTACCAGTCGCAACAACTCTTTTAATGGCACTGGCACAAACT
>CAMWHY010000016.1 GCA_947174185.1 uncultured Lachnospiraceae bacterium
AGCCATCTCTATTATATCACCAATTTCATCTTGATTTTTTTTCGTAATAACAAGATTGATTTTCACTTCAACATTCTGCTCACGCAATCTCTTTATTGATTCTAAAGTTAATTCAAAACTCCCCACGTTTTCAGTCATCCAGTCGTGCTTTTTCGCCTGTGTAGAATATATAGAAAAATAACACATCTCCAATCCTAGAGCTGCCAAATTATGCGCTCGCTTTTCTGAAATTCCACATAATTTGCCTTGTCGGGCTACAATTCCCGTAGTAAATGCACCAACAAACACATTAGATAATTCTTTTTTTAGGAAAAAAAGAATTTCATCAAATTTATTATGCAACAATGGCTCTCCGCCGGTCAAAAAAATATATTTCTTTTCAGAAAATATCTGTAAAAAGGCTATCATTTCTCTTGTAGTATAATTCATCCGTTTCCCCTGATCTGTTGCAAAAGATGAACAATGCCTGCATTTCAACAAACATCCATTTTCTATCTCAAAATGTATCTCCATAAACATTTACCTCTATAAATTGAAATATCCCTTAACTGTATCCCACACTATTTCAGCAATTTTTTCCTGTGATTGATTTCCATCAACAATCATATATTTTTCATCTTTTGTTAGTAACTCAAAAGCTTTTAAATAATTTTCTCGAACCTTAACTAGTCTTGACTTTTTCTCAAACAACTCTTGATGAAACCTATTTTTAGCAATTCTCTCTACAGCTGTATCCGGCTTAACATCAATAAATATTGTAATTGTAGGTCTTAGTATTGCACTACTTTGTTCATTGGCTCTGATAACCCATTCCATAGGCATGTCTACACTATGATAAGCATAGGAAGAAAAATAATATCTATCTGTTATAACTGTAGTACCCTCATTAATTTTGGAAACTATTCCATCCACTTCATTTAAAAGATGATCCAAACGATCAGCAACAAATAATCCTGCAATTACTCGATTATCTGTTTTAACTCTCCCAGTCATAATCTGGTGAATTAATGAACCTATTGGCGAATTTGTTGGCTCCATAGTAGTATAACAATATATACCCTCTTTATTTAATCGATTATTTAACAGTGCTATCTGTGTACTTTTCCCACTTCCATCAATTCCTTCAAATGCGATAAAATTTCCACGGCTTATTTTGCCCTTCTTAACAGTTACTTTTTTCATAATGTTTAAATTTCTCCTGGTTTTTTTGTATTTTATTTAAATATGTTGCTTCCAAGTCTATATTCAATTGATACGATAATTTTATTAAGTAAGCAAACATATCTGCTATTTCCTCAGATATTTCATTGCGCTTTTCATCAAGCAAATAATCTCCACGGACTATTTTCTTTACAATATTAGAAACTTCTCCAAATTCCCCAGCAAATGCAACTAATAAAAATTCCAGATTTTCTAAATTACTATCTGTAATTTGACTATTCCACGGAAACTTACTTTCGTGATTACGGTCAAATTCTTTTTGTAATTCTATAATTTCTTTTAATGTCATATCGTTGATTAATCTCCTACCTTTTTTAACTCAGCAATCACGCCATTTATTCCAGCCCTAATTTCTATTTCATTCGATTTTTCTTCTTCTGTATTTATAGACCCTCTTTTGTGAATAGCATCCAATTTAGCATATACATCTAATACGCTGTCCAATTTTTTAATAGCCGTTAGATTATACTGGTACAGATTAGGACGTTCATTACTTTTTTTCATTGCCTTGCATAATGCTTCAAGCCCTTTAACATTTGTAATCGTTTCTGAAGCATCTATTTTTTCCTCCAACATTTGACATATCATTGAAACATCGCCTGCATTTACATACGAAGCTAAATCTATATCATCCATATTGTCAATCTCCGCTTTTATAAAACAATTAAATTTTTCTCTTTTTTGTACTCTAAATGCAGAAATAGCAATATCTACCCTTTTAAAAAGCACATTTTCTTGTCTTAATTGTTCAAGTAACCATTCAATTTCACATATGTTAATTTTTAAAAACCTTCCCACCTCCAATGCGCGTAAATACATATGTACATATATCGTATCTCCATCACTACTTTTACTAAATTGAATTGACAAAAGTGATGGTAAATATTCTTCACCTTTCAACATCTTTGTTACTGTATCCATACCATATGTTGTTAAAACAGCTTTATTGCTTGTTGGTTTTGATTTTAGCTGACGTATTACAAACTGAATCCCATGTACTTCTGCACCATCATTTTCTTCATCTCTAACCTTAAAATACATTCCATGGTTAAAATATAGATGTTCCGGCACTTTAATATTTTCCCATTGTTCAGCAAGATCAAAATATGAAAAACGTCTTTTCCCTATAACTAATTTTTCATCTTGTAAAAATGTTTCTAAATCATTCTTAAATTCATCATAAGAACTATTTAATTGCAATACTACATTGTTGATAGTCGGTCTACTTGCCAATCTACTTAACAAATTTTGATATATATCTTGAAAACTATCTCCGCAAAAATAATTTTCATCATTCTCTTTCTCTGAATTAATTTTACGCCATGACTCACCAGATATTCTATCATCAGCCATATAAACAAATGTAGAAATATCCCTAAGAATAGATTGCTCCAACTCAATTATATTAAATTGAGAATTTACATTGGGATAATTGCGACTAAACAACGCTCCCGCACCTATCATTCTGCACTTCTTATGACCTATTAAAAAACGCTCTCTACCATGTATATGTCCATGTAATACACCAAACACGTTATACTTTTCTATAAGATTCAATAAATGAGCAGAATCCCTTATAGAAGATTGATCCTTTTCATACATGCTTATAATAGTGTGATGTAATACAATAATTTTAGGCTCATTTATCGGTATTCCCTTCAAAAGCTGCTCCATCTTTGCATAATCTATGCGACCATATTCATATTGCCCTCCATTACAGGAATTCAAAAAAATATAGTATATTCCATCCCACTCCATGTAATATCCATCTTCAATTTTTTCTTTGGTTGCTTCTAAATCAAACTCTTGAGCAAAATTTAAGAACTCGCTAATGTGGGTAACATCATGATTTCCCAAACAAAATTGAAATTTTACTTCGTAATCATCTTTTAGTTCATTTGATGCCAAACGAAAAAGTTCGGCAGCTTCATCATATCTTTCCTTTGCAGTTCCTTTTTTCCATTTAGATGAATTTTTACTATCAATTATATCTCCGCATGCACAAATCAATACTTTTTGATCTTTAGGTATATTTTGTTTAATCTGTTCAATTCCCCTAGATAATATTATATTTTCCTTTTCTAAACATTTAGTTTCTGATCCAATATGCAAATCCGCAATTTGAACAATATACATATTCTATCTCCCTTTATATTCTGCTGGATAATTTTCATAAGTAAACTCACCAATAGCTTCAAAATCATACAATGCCGAAATCCCAATAGCTTGCAAAATTTTCTCTATATTTTCATCAATATTCCAAAAAGGAATATTTGTTCTATCTATTATTTCAACATCCACATTCTCTTTATTTAGAATGTTTGCAGCTAGCATTTCATAACTTCCATCCAGCATATACATATTTCCATTGTAAACAAATGACTTTATTGTATGAATGTCTATATTTTCTGTCAATAATTCAACTGTCTTTTGCAATGTATGTGGTACCACAGAATCAATAGTTGTCAATGGATAAAGCTTATTAGGCTTGACTTTAATATACATTTCCGTTCCAATACTTTTCGACATATCATATCCCTCTCTACAATCTCATTTATTAACATCCTTATTATACCCAGAGATGATGTAAAAATCAACAATTGGACTACCCACACTCTGCGCATAGACTGTTTGGATATATTTTTATACTCTCTCAACTGTTAGTATGTTATATTATCACAATCCCCTCAAAGCAGTCTCATATAATTTGCTCTTTCGTCTCACACACAAAAACACTGCCCTATCAACTTTAAGTTCATCTCTCTTTACAGTCTCTGCAACATCCGCTTCCATAAGATTATGTACTTCTACCTTTAGTTCCGCAGCAAATACTAAAATGTAATTCGTTGCAATGAAATAGATAATACAAGTTGGTACCATCCATCCCATATACCTGCTTTCGCAAGATATGACATATACGCTCTTTATCTTCCGGATATGCTGCTTTTATTGCCTCGCTACGATATAGACACTTTACAATTTCCGTAATGTAAAGCCCCTACTTCATATAAAGGTCTACAGATATCTTATCGAGATTATCAAAGCATCCTGAATTATCTGCTTCCGGCTCATCCACTATCTACGCAACAACCCATCTAGGTGTGAAAATCTGGTTGAATTTCTGTGATGGTATATAGTCAAAATATCCTCTTCAAAAGATTCATCAAAATAATTTGCCAGTCGTTGTTTCTTTTTCCAGGGCCCGGCTATGAAATCATTGAAAACCACTTCACCTAATAGGTGTCCCGCAAAATACTCCAGCTCACTAGTATAAGGATTTTCATACTCTCCAATGTCTTACATAATCTAGATATGGCATTCAACAAAAATTCTGTGCCACCGTTTTCAAAACATTCTTTCGTCATGGTTACAACTTCCCGTTGTTTTTTTCGCAAATCATAAGTTTATTTTCCATCACTTCGTTCTATGCTCCTATGTCCAGAAAAACGGTTAAAGTAATTCTGGGAAGCCTGTCTGTCAACCTTAAACCATTCTATTCTTGGTTCACGTTCTATCTTTGCACCCGACTCTAAGTAAGTATGGAACTCCCAATCTATAAAATATTCACCAAAACTATCTATAAACATAGCATTATCCTGCCATGCCAGTACCCACTTTACATCTACTATATGTGTCTGTTGGTTTATTCGCTGCGATACGTCTGCTTTCCTGTACATCCAATCTTTGATTAACCATCATGGTGGCTAACACCCTAAGTGTTATAAGCATAAATCATCGGAACCACATGAATAAAGGATTGAATTTTCATTGTACTACTGTTCTTGTAAAAACATTTTTTGCTGATTTACAAAAAATATTATTTCTTCACCAAGTTCTGCTCCCTCCCTCATTCTACCACATCCCCTCAGCGGTTTCCACCCTAACTTTCCCCTCCTCTTCCCAACTACCTTTCCACAGAAACAGGTTGTGAGATACCCAAAAAGCCCTAAGAATACTGCTTCCTCTCCCCAAACCTCACCATCACCCCTTAACTCCTCTACAATCCCAGAAGAAGCCCCGAAAAAATAAGAAAAAGGCTTCCCCCTCCCCCACTCTCACCACCATCTCTATTTCTTTAAGATCGCAGAAAGAAAACAGGAGAAGATACCCGAAAACATTATATTTCAGGGTTTTCTAAGAGGTACGGGGAAGAAGTCAGAATTTAAAAGAGCCTCACTTGGGGAAGAAACTCCCAGTAAGGCCCTTTAGTCACTCATTTTTATCTCCACTCAGGAAAAATTAAATTCTGCAGCGGAGAAAGATGAGTTTTGTAAAAACAAATTTCATCACTCGAACTCAATCGTCCCAGGCGGCTTACTGGTCAGATCATACATTACCCTGTTTACTCCCTTGACCTCATTGATGATTCTGCTCATCACCCTTTGCAGTACCTCATAGGGAATCTCAGCCGCTTCCGCCGTCATAAAGTCCACCGTATTGACCGCGCGAAGTGCGACAGCATAGTCATAAGTCCGTTCATCCCCCATGACGCCAACGGAACGCATATTGGTAAGTGCAGCAAAATACTGTCCCAGCGTCTTATTCAGACCGGCTTTGTCAATCTCCTCGCGATAGATGGCATCTGCATCCTGTACGATACGTACCTTTTCCGCAGTGACTTCACCAACAATACGAACGCCCAGTCCGGGACCCGGGAACGGCTGGCGAAATACCAGATATTCCGGAATACCAAGTTCCAAGCCGACCTTACGGACTTCATCCTTAAAAAGATTACGAAGCGGCTCAATGATCTCCTTAAAATCAACACAATCCGGCAGTCCGCCCACATTGTGATGGGATTTGATCACAGCGGATTCTCCGCCAAGACCGCTTTCCACAACATCCGGATAAATCGTTCCCTGTATCAGGAAATCAACTGCGCCGATCTCCCTTGCCGCCTCTTCAAAGACACGAATAAATTCTTCCCCTATGATCTTCCGCTTCTGTTCCGGCTCTGTCGCGCCTGCAAGCTTATCATAGAATCGCTGCTGCGCATTGACGCGGATAAAGTTCAACTGATAGTTTCCTTTCGGCCCAAAGACCGCTTCCACTTCGTCACCCTCATTTTTACGCAGCAAACCATGATCGACAAACACACAGGTCAATTGATCGCCCACTGCCTTGGATAGCAGCACTGCTGCCACAGAGGAATCCACACCGCCGGACAACGCACACAGCACCTTCCCCTTTCCAACTTTCTCGCGGATCTGCCCGATGGTCTCCTCTACAAAGGAATCCATACGCCAGTCTCCGGAACAGCCGCAGATGTTATAGACAAAGTTATGCAGCATCTTCTTACCTTCCTGCGTATGCAGGACTTCCGGATGAAACTGGATGGCGTAGAGCTGATCTTTCATACACTGCGCCGCTGCCACCGGGCAGTCCGCAGTCGTTGCAATGATCTCAAATCCGGGCGCCGTTTTAGAAATATAATCATTATGGCTCATCCAGCAGATCGTATCGGGTGTAACCTCCTTAAATAACGGCGAGCTTGTCTCAACATGCACCATGATCTTTCCATATTCACGCACTGGTGCCTTTTCCACCGTACCTCCAAGAACAAGCTGCATCAGCTGCGCCCCGTAGCACAGACCAAGCACCGGAATCCCCAGTTCAAAAAGTTCTTTACTATAGGTGGGCGCTCCCTCCTCATAACAGCTGTTCGGACCACCGGTCAGGATGATCCCTTTCGGATGCATCTCCTTGATCTTCTCGATATCTGTCTTATAGGAATAGATTTCACAATACACGTTACATTCCCTGACACGGCGCGCCACAAGCTGGTTATACTGTCCACCGAAATCAATGACAATGACTAGTTCCTTTTTCATAATCTGCCTCCATACATCATTCTGATAAGAATTCAATAATATTTTCGCTGATTGCCTCATACTCATAATCATGAATATAATGTGGGCAATCCAGCTCTATATACTTTCCGTTATCCACCCCGGAAATATACTCTATTGGTATCTTACGCCATGTTTCTTCATCAAAACCAGTTCCACCCGACCCATTTGAAATGAACAGCAACATTGGAAGTTGAGGAACACCCATACTTTCAACTACCTTTGCATTTTCTTTCACTGATTCACACTCGTTGATCATTGTAACAGTTGCTGTACGGCTATAAAAAACTGCTCTATAAATTTCTTTTTCGCTGTCGGATAACGTTCCATACTGTATCGCATCACTTTCCGCAATTCTGGGGATCAAACGGGTAACTCCAATATTTGCTGCCCAACTTGCAACACGCATCATTGGTATGTTGATGTTCATGCTGTCATAATATTGCGGTACAGCCATATCCAATCCGATAATTGCTGACACTTCATCCGGATATTTCTGTGCCCAATATAACGCTTCAAGTCCCGACATAGAATGGGGACATAAAACATATGGTGCATGTAATCCTGCCGCCTCTAATGCAGCACGTGTATTCTCAAGTATGGAATCAATATCTCTGCTCGTATCAACAACATCACTGAACCCGTATCCAAATTTTTCTACTACTGCAACCCTGTAATGATCAATTAAAAGAGAATAAAGTGATTTAAAATCTAATATCGGACTGCAAGTTCCTCCGCCTGACATAAATACAAGCGTCGTTTCTCCTTCTCCTTCAATGTAAACGCTCATATGATGTCCATCAACTTCTACCATTTGACCAAGAGGTGAACGGAGTGCAGATTCTTTCTTTAATTGAATTCTATGGTTTATGTATATCAATAGCAACAGAACAACTAAAATGATAATAATAATCAAAATACCTCTCCCAGCCTTTTTACCCTTTTCATGCCAATCCTCCATGTCAGCCTCTCTTCTTCCCAATAAACATCTCCCTCCACACTGCCGGATGGAACAGAATCAACAATGGGAACAGCTCCAATCGTCCGGCAAGCATGTCAAACATCAGAACCCATTTGGAAAATACCGAGAAAAACCCAAAGTTCTGCGTTGGTCCTACCATTTCCAGACCGGGACCGATATTGTTGAGCGTTGCGATGACCGCTGTAAAATTCGTAATCAGATCCCTGCCTTCCAAAGAAACCAAAAATACAGACAGTGAGAATAAGATCATAAAGGAAATAAAATACACATTGATCGCCCTTACCACCTCGTGCTCTACCGGCTTTCCTTCTATTCTGATCTTCTTGATAATCTTGGGATGGATATAGGAATTTAATTCCTTGATTACTGTTTTAAACAAAACCACAAATCTCGATACCTTAATACCGCCGCCGGTACTGCCTGCACAGGCACCGACAAACATAAGAAGAACCAGCACCGTTTTACAGGTCTGCGACCACTGTTCAAAATCCGCTGTGGAAAATCCTGTCGTCGTAATGATGGAACCCACCTGAAATGCCGCATGCCTCAGCGAATCAGCGACATTGCCCGTCATTCTCAAAAGACTTGTAAAGATAATTCCGATTGCCACAAAGATAATCAGAAAATAATATCTAACCTCCTCCATGCAGAACGCCTTTTTGATCTTGCCAAATACAATCAGATAAAATGCATTGAAATTGACCCCGAACAGGATCATAAATATCGTCACTACCCATTGAATATACGGGGAATAACTTGTCATACTGTCATTTTTAATACCAAATCCGCCCGTTCCCGCAGTGCCAAATCCGGTGGCAATTGCGTCAAACAGAGGCATTTTCCCTATCAGAAGCAGGACGATCTCTGCAATGGTCATTCCGAAATAAATGAAATATAAGATCTGTGCGGTATGACGCATCTTCGGTACAAGTTTGCCTACGGATGGACCCGGGCTCTCTGCCCGCATCAGGTTGATATTGGAACCGCCGCTCATCGGTATAACCGCAAGCAGGAATACGAGAACCCCCATACCGCCGACCCAATGAGTAAAACTGCGCCAGAACAGGGAAGTATAGGACAACGCCTCCACATCACCCAGAATGGTTGCCCCCGTGGTCGTAAAACCGGAAATCGTCTCAAACAATGCATCCGTAAAACTAGGGATTTCTCTGGTCAGCCAGAAGGGCAGACATCCGCAAAGACTCATCAGAATCCAGCTAAGTGCAGTGGTAACGCATCCTTCTTTCAAATAGAATACCGTGTCATATGGTTTTTTCCACGTGGTGATAATTCCGACCAGCATAACTCCCCCGGCCACCATCAGATAACAAAGACCTTCTTTTTCCTGATAGATCAGCGCCACCAGACACGGAAGAAGCATAAGCACCGCTTCTATTTTCAGAACATATCCAAGTATATAACGAATAATCGACCCATTCATGAGAATGAAATTTCCTTTCTTCTGCCTTAGGGGAAACGTTAATAAAAACATTTCCCGCACAGGGCTTCCTTAGATCTTATTTCAAGATATCCCTGATACCGTTAAATCCGGTATGCGTCGTCACGATCATCACCGTATCGCCCACTTTGATGCAGTCGTTACCACCGGGAATAATGATCGTGCCATTACGATTGATAAAAGAGATCAGGAGATTCTTTTTCAATGACAGCTCCATCAGCGGAATATCAGTCACCTCTGATTTCTTCTCTACCAGAAATTCGATTGCTTCCACACGGTGATCAAACATATGGTATAATGTTTCAATATTACTGTTTTTGGAATCTTTTTTTGCACGGACATAGGCGATGATTGCCTCCGAAGTGATATATCTGGGATAAATGACGCTGCCCAGATCCAGCTGTCCGATCACATCCCGGAATTGAATCCGGTTAAGCTTTGTAATGACCTTTGCATCAGACACCTGCCTTGCATACAGGGTCAGCATGATATTTTCTTCATCGATACCGGTCAACGGCACAAAAGACTGGGTTTCTTCAATCCCTTCTTCTTTTAACAGTTCTTCATCCGTCCCGTCGCCATTAATAATAATTGCCTTTGGCAAAAGGGCGCTGAGCTCCTCGCAGCGTTCTCTGTCGCTTTCTATGATCTTCACGGAAATCCCCATATGTAATAACTGCACTGCCAGATAATACGCCGCCTTACCACCACCGATGATCATCGTATCCCTCACCCGTTTTGTCCGGAATCCGATATCCTCTAAAAACGATTTTACAAGCTTTCTGGACGCCACCACAGAAATAACGTCATCTTTATGTAGTTTGGTGTTACCGGAAGGGATGTAAACCGCTCCGTCGCGTTCCACTGCACAGATCAGCACCTTTGTAGAAATGCTTCTGCCAAGGGACATGATCTCTATGCCATCCAGCACATTTCCTTCCGGGATCTTAAATTTGATCAGCTCCGCCTGTCCATGTGCAAAAGAATTGACCTCCAGCGTCGTGGGAAGATATAGGATACGCGCCATTTCCTTGGCGGCCTCCAACTCCGGGTTGATAATCATGGCAAGTCCCAGCTTCTCCCGCAGATAATTCACTTCCTTACTATAATCCGGCGTCCGCACTCTTGCAATTGCCGCACAGTTACCGACGCGCTTCGCCACCGTACAGCACAGCAGATTTAGCTCATCC
This sequence comes from uncultured Lachnospiraceae bacterium, assembly GCA_947174185.1. GTDB lineage: Bacteria > Bacillota > Clostridia > Lachnospirales > Lachnospiraceae > NK4A136. The sequence goes on from CAMWHY010000016.1 coordinate 10,702, forward strand.
GAATCCGTCACAGCTATGATCAGATCCGTCTCCTCAATGCCTGCCTCCATCTGCGTACTATAGCTTGCGCCATTGCCTACGATTCCCATGATATCATAAAGATTGGTCAACTCCTGGATCTTCTGCGCATTTTTATCTATGATCGTAATGTCATGTCCTTCCTTACTCAGCTGCTCGATCAGTGTGGAACCGACCTTCCCGCATCCCACAATGATGATGCTCAGTCCCTGTACATCCTTTGCCATAGTTCTTCTACCTTTCCATAACCTGCGAATTCTCGACAACGAAAAGCGTAAGTTTTTTCAATCTAATCCCGCTGATATAAATTATATACGGATGAAAAATAAATGCAAGACACTAAATCACTATATTTTGTATAATAAATAGGTTTCTCATACAATTTATATGTATATTTTTACTATTATGACCGAAAACGGCACAGAAACCGCTTCTTCCGTCCCACCAAATATAAAAAAGCCATCAAATCAATGATGGCCAGCCTTTCCTATGTTCCCCCTAATCCCCCTTCAAACCTTGTAACAGCTCCCACACTCTTTCCTGTGGAATTTGCTCCTGTCCGGCATATTCCAGAATCTCTCTCATTCTTTCCTTGATATAAAGTTCCGGCTCATCTTTGGTGATGCCAATAGTAATTTTGAATTTTCCATATTCTTTTGGCAATTTCTCAGAATATTCCCTAAGAAATTCTTCCATCGGAAGCTCCGTAACAAAAAGTTCTTTCACCCGAAGAAACAACACGTCTTCAAACACTTTCTGTTCTACCGGCGTAATTCCTTTGGGTACGCACAAGGCAACAGCCGGTTTTTTCAAAATCGGCTGTTTACCAATCGCCTTGATCAGCAGATAAGAAAATAATTTTTCAGCGACAGTAAAATCAGCAACGATTCCCTGGCGCAGCGGGGATGTTACCACAATGTCTTCCATATTCTTTCCTGCAATATCGTACGCTGCCGTTCCAAAAGCAATAATTTTATTGTCACTTTTTTGATATGCCACGACAGATTTTTCTTTTACTACGATCCCTTTTCCCTGTATATGGATCATGATATCTGCAGGTTCGTATATCATAAGATCTTCCTTTCCGCTAATGCATATGAAGATATTTCTCTTTCGTAGCCATTCCGCCACGGATATGCCGTTCTGATTTGTTGATATCCAGCACCTTTCTTACCTCTTTGGCAAGAGCAGGGTTGATCTGGATGAGGCGTTCAGCAACATCCTTATGTATCGTTGATTTGCTAATCCCAAACTTCTTCGCCGCCTCCCGCACGGTTACATTATGCTCAATAATATACTGAGCCACTAACGTGGCGCGCTCTTCAATATACTCCTTCACGAATATCCCTCAAAAATGCTTTTTTACATTCTATGAGAGATTCGGATGGGTTATGCTATCCGATCAAGATTCTGGCTCATCAAAAATAATTATCTCCCCCAGTTCTCTTCCTCAAAGATATTATCCCTGACCGTATAATGGGCATTAAAGATAAACTCATACAATTCCTTATCCAGACCGCTTGTCCCCCTCTCTCCGTCAAAGAGATCAAATGTCTGACCTTCCTCCGCGAGAGTGAACGGATTGCCCGTAAACGGGTTTACCTGGGGAGAATCCAGTCCCTCCGTTGCCAGATAGGGCATATCCGCATTTGTTCTAAACATCATATCGGTCTGCACTTCTCCCGTGCTGTTGAAATCCTTGATCAGAAACATGGGATTGAAGTTGGATGGCGCCAGAGGATCCTCAAATCCCCAGAATGGCGCTGTGGGAATCTTTGAACCATGATCCGCTATGATGATGATCCGGGTATTATCATATACTCCCATCTCCTTCAATGCGTCCAGATACTTAGCGATCAAGAGGATCGTACAGGCATTGACATGATAGGACTGCTGATTTTTCTCCGGATCTACAATGGACGCGTCCTCCGGATAGCTGCCGATGCCGGCATATGGATGCTCCTCTGTGGGCATGCCGCTGCGATAATCCGGCGCCAGCAGTAACTGGTATTCATGCGCCGTATCCAATTCTATAAAAGTATAAGTATCCCGGTCATTCTCCGCATCCGTGATCTGCGGCAGATAGGTGGCATAGGCATAATCCCTGATAAAATATTCCTGCTGGGTATAAGCATAATTATCCGTACTGTAATACCGTCCGCTTCCTGCAAGGACATTGCGCAGCGGCGGATACACCATCTGCATGATGGCATAAAGCCTGCAGTTCTTGATACTGATCTTTCCATAATCAACAGCAGAATACTCTTCTCTATACTCCTGTTCATAACGTTCTACATAATTATTGATCAGGGAACATACCTCAATATCCGGATAGGCTTCAAACGGCGTATAATCTCCGTCCCATGCATAATTGACAAGCGGCGGATCTACGACTTTTACGTCATATCCGAGCTGGTCAAACCAGACCGGCAGAACCAGTGTGGCTTCATTATGAATATCCACAAGTTTTTCCTCTCTCTGATTCATAAGTGACGGGGTATATTCATAACCGCCCATCATCGCCGGCGCTCCGAGCTGCGTATCCGTAGCAAAGCTGATACAGTTAGGATAATAGGTAAATCCCTCATAAGTCTCTTTCAGTTCCGGGAACTGCTCCAGCAGATAAGGAAAATATGCGGATGCAAATCTGTCGCAAAACAGAACCAGTACATTATTGCCGGTCTTTGTCAGAGAAAATTCCGTCTGGATCTCCTGATCAATATCATCTGTCTGCCGCTCCTCCAGAAGCGCCGCATAGACGTCATAGCTCTCTTTGACTTCCATCATATTTTTCCCGGAAAGAATGCCTTCCGTCAGAGCAAGAATAAGCACAAGCATTGTTAATATTTGCAGTTTATGATACTTAAAGGCAATAATACAGATAATGCACGCCAATGCAAGCGGAAGCAGCGCACTCCACACATGAGCATTGGAAGAACTGACAAACAACTGCCTGTCCTCCGGTTCAAATGCCGTCGTAATATTCCCAAACTGGCTTTTAAACAGATAGATATTAAATACCGCGCAAACTGCCGCGCCGAAAAATACCGCAGGAAAAATCCTTTGAACCTGTTTCTCAAACATCTTATAGATGCACAGCGGCCAGAATACAAACAACCCAAAGTAAAATGTAAGGTTCATAAAGATATACGTCAGCGGGCTGTCAACGGAACCCAGAAAAGCAAATTCCGTCGGGGAAGTCGCAATCACGGAAGATGGCAGCAATGCTCCCGCCATCAGCCATAAGGCAATACACGAGATCACCGTCAGGGCAAATGTTCCCTTTTTTGACCCTTCTGCCCTTTTCAGCTCCCATTGCTTCTTTTGATTCCTGATTTTAAGATAGAAAAGCCGGTACAATGGAATTGCGATCCACAGAACCGTAAGTGCATCCAAAACACGCTTCTTCACATCATTAAGCCTCTCCGGATGGATACGAAAGAAGATATTCATGGAAACAAACATTACCGCAACCGCAGCATAAACCGCATATAGGAAATACACCGGACGCTTCATCTTCATCACAATATTTTTGACCAGGGAAAACAGGTTGTTAAGAATCCAGTAAAAAACAAGTCCGCTGGGCGACTGATATAGTATCAGCAGAAAGATGAGAGCCAGCAGATAGGACTGCGCCTTTTCCCGAATGGGCGCGCCCTTCGTATAGACCGCAGTCGATATGATATTGATTGCCGTCATAAGGATCGGCAGGATGTTTAATCCCCAAAGAAGCTGATCCGGCTGTGAAAGATCATGAAAGATCCACTCGCTCCTTCCGTTTAAAAGGACACAGTTGCTCAAAAAATGATATGCCGCAATAAAAAACGGGATCTCTATCAGAATGGATAAAGACGACCTCAATGCATACAGGGGATGATAATTATTTCTCCTGTAATATTCCGTAAGTATCATAAACTGTTCATCGCCCTGAAATGCTTTCTTGATCCTCTTGATGCGGTCACCCATCCGCTCCTGCTGTTTCCGTTCCGCAAGCTGAAGCTCGTCCGCCTTCAGATACAGTGGCAGCGCCAGAATGTTCACCGCAAGGCTGATCCCTATAATTGCGCCCATGACGCCGAAGCTGTTGTGAAAGTTATAAAAAAGAAAACAAAACACCAGCTCGATCACATATTCTATTGGCGCTATGATAATGTCATAAAATGCAGATAATAAATTCATGCCAGTTCCCATGTTCCCACTTTGCTAAATCTCAAATCCATAATAACAATTAATTTTCTGTTTTTGGTATTTTTACCTTTTTTTCTATACGATATCCATCTTCGCTGCTTTGTGCCCCTACAGTGATCTTTTTCTGTTTTTTGATCAGATATTCCACTGTAGCCTCCAGAGCGCCGCCCCTGTTTTTCCAGCAGTCCTCTTTCACCTTCTCAATGCCGCTTGCGATCTTCTGATCCTGTAATGCATCTAACAGAATATTCTTAATATCCGCAAATTCCTTTTCTTCCAGTTTTCTTCCAATCTCCGGCAGTACCTTTGTGTCCCAGGGTTCTTCATCAAACCAGTCCGCATCATATACTGACTTATCAAAATCGATATCCGCATAAAATACCGGTCTTCCAAACAGGAAAGTATAATCATATATAACGCCTGAAAAATCAGAGATCATAAGATCTGCTCGGTTCAGCACTGCCAGATTATCCACATCCCGGTTCCACTCCAGCTGGTCTGACGGAGGAAATTCCTTTTGTAACTCTTCCAGCATATCCACTTCCGAAACATAGCTTTGCGGATGCGGGCGCACAATGATGTTAAATCCAGTCTCCACCAACGGTTTCAACAACTTGCTGCCATATCTCTTCAGAAGAGTATTTTCTCCCCAGGAAGCAGCTACCAGAATCGTCGGGTGATTGATATCGCATTTATGTTCTTCCAAATCAGCCAGATGCTTTGCAGCTTCATCCATATATACCGACCCGGTCATGACCAGCTCTTTCTCTTGGATCTTCCAGTAATCCTCCACCTTCCTGATAAACCTTTTCTGATTCTCCCCATTGATCAGAACCGCATCATAATGATCCAGCCCGAACATGCGGTAGGTGGAAAAGTCGCTTACTGCATGGGGTATATGGACATAGCATCCCACATCCCGGCTCCTTTTCCATTGCAGCACATCCAGTCCCGGCGTCGTAGAAAGACATACGTCTGCCTGCAAAAGATTCATTCTGGCAATCCCCCTATTGCCTTCTCCAATAAATTCACAAGCCACATACTGATATTCTTTGTCCAGAAGCGGATCATCCTGACTCTGCGTATAATAGATCAGTGGCAGCTTCTGCTCCTCAAATGCATCGCAGATCGGGGCAAATATATTATAATAACGCTTGGAATCGCTATAAATCACAAATGGTTTTTTTCTTTTCTCCGTGTCCCTGCTGCTGCCGCCGGTAAATATAAACCGAAGTTTTACCATCAGCGCTCTTCCTGCAAAGACAAGCGCCGTCACAAGACCTATCACCATGGAAAACAGCATACTTCCCGTTCCGGGATCAATATATAAAAGCATCTTCAACCTCCATTTAAATTAGTTTTTCTTTCTGACCAGCCTGCCGCCGTATCATCCTCATGGTTTCCCCTCATACGTCCAGTTAGCCTCGTCAAAAATATTATCTCTGACCGTATAGTGTGTGTCAAATGAAAATTCTCGTAATTCCTTATCCAAAAATCTTTGATCGATTTCTCCGCCGAAAACGTCAAAATAAGAATAATCCTCCGCCCGGGTAAACGGATTACCCGTAAACGGGTTCACCTGCGGTGGTCCCAGACCTTCCGTCGCCAGATACGGAACATCCGCATTGGTTCTCATCGTCATATCTGTCCGCACTTCTCCCGTACTGTTAAAATCCTTGACTAAAAGCACTGGGTGAAACGTCGAAGGCGTCAGCGGATCGTCAAATTCCCAGAAGGGCGCCGTAGGGATCTTAGCTCCATGATCCGCCACAATGATGATCCTGGTATTGTCATATACCCCCATTTCCTTCAATGCATCAAAATACTTCCCAAGCAGCAGTGCTGCGCAGGCATTGACATGATACGACTGCTGGTTTTTCTCCGGATCTACGATCGACGCATCCTCAGGATAGCTGCCGATACCGGCATAGGGATGCTCCTCTGTGGGCAGTCCACTGCGATAATCCGGCTCCAAAAGCAGCTGGTATTCATGGGTCATATCCAGCGTTATAAAGGTATAAGTATCCTGATCATTCTCCGCATCCGTGATCTGCGGCAGATAGGTCATATATGCATACTGATTTAAAAAAGTTTCTTCCAGATAATAAGTGGAATTATCCGTGCTGTAATACCGTCCGTCCCCGATCAGAAGATTGCGCAGCGGCGGATACAGCATCTGCAGGATAGCATAAAACCTACAGTTTTTGATGCTGATCTTTCCATAATCAACATTCGTGTATTCTTCCCTGTGTTCCTGCACATAACGATCCATATAATTATTTCCCAGAGAGCACATTTCAATATCTTCATATTCTTCAAATGGCGTATAATCTCCATCCCACGTATAATTGGCATAGGGCGGGTCTACCACTTTTACATCATACCCTATCTGATCAAACCAGAGCGGAAGCGTCATGATGGCTTCATTATGCAGATTAACAAGCGTATCGTCTCTCTGGTTCATGGATAAAGGCGTATATTCGTAGCCACCCATCATCGCCGGCGCTCCGGTCAGCGTAAACGTAGAAAAACTGATACAGTTAGGATAATACGTAAATCCCTCATAAGCGTCCTCCAGTTCCGGGAACTGCTCCAGCAGATACGGAAAATATGCCGACGCCGCTCTGTCACAAAACAGAACCAGCACATTATGTCCCGTCTTTGTCAGGGAAAATTCCGTCTGCAGTTCCTGTTCCGCGTCATCCGTCTGCCACTGCTCAAGGCGTGCCGCATAAATATCGTATTCCTGTTTCATCGTTATCATGTTCTTTCCGGAAAGAATGCATTCCGTCATAATAAGTATGATCAAAAGCATCTTTAACACATGCTGCTTATAATACCGAAAAGCTACGAAACAGATTATGAATGACAACGCAACCGGCAGAAGAGCATGCCAGACATAAGAATTGGAAGAACTGACAAACAGCTGCTTGTCTTCAGGCTCAAATGCCGTTGTGATATTGCCAAACCGGCTTTTAAACAGATAAATATTAAATACCGCGCATACAGTCATTCCAAAAAATAGCGCAGGAAAAATATTTTTCATCTGTTTCTGGAACATCTTATAGATGCAAAGAGGCCAGAACACAAACAATCCAAAATAAAATGTAAGATTCATAAAAATATAAGTCAGCGGACTATCCACCGATCCCAGAAACGAAAACTCTGTGGGAGATGTTGCAATTGTAGAGGACGGCAGAAGCGCCCCAGCCATGATCCACAGGGCGATAGAGGAAAAGAGCATCAACCCTGAATTGTCTGTCTTTATGATTGCCTTAGTATTTTTCCAATTCTTCACCTTAATAAAAATACGTTGATATAATGGAAATGCGATCCACAAGATCGTCACTGCATGCAGAAGGCGCGTTCTTGTACGATTCAGCTCAAACGGATGGAAATGAAAATAGATACTTAAGGCAATAAACAATGCTCCAACCGCGGTATAAAGGGCATACACAGGATGTTTTAACTTCATTGCCATATTCTTTAACAGAGAAAACAGATTGTTAAGAATCCAGTAAAAAACCAGTCCGCTGGGCGACTGATAAAGTATTACTAAAAAAAACACAGCCAGAAGATACGCCTGCGCCTTTTCCCGGAAAGGTGCGCCCTTGGTATAAACTGCCGTCGATATAAAATTGATCACCGTCATAAGGATCGGCAGGATATTAAGCCCCCAAAGAAGCTGATCCGGTTTGGAAAGATCAGCAAAGATCCACTCGCTCCATCCATTCAGGATCACGCAATGACTTAAAAAATGATATGCCGCAATAAAAAACGGGATCTCTATCAGAATCGACAGGGAAGACCTTAACGCATACAGCGGGTGATAGTTGTTCCTCTTATAATATTCAGTCAGCATCATAAACTGCTCGTCGCCCTGGAACGCCTTTTTGATCCGTTTGATGCGTTCCCCCATCCGCTCCTGCTGCTTCCGTTCCGCAAGCTGCAGCTCATCCGCTTTCAGGTACAGAGGCAGAGCCAGAAAATTAACAACAAGACTGATCCCTATGATCGCTCCTATCATACCAAAATTCGGAAAATTGGAAAGAATAAAGCAGAATACCAGCTCAATAAGATATTCTATTGGTGCTATTATAATGTCATATAATGCAGAAAATACCGCCATGTCCCTTCATGCCTCGCATCATTAACTCATTTGTTCTTTTACTGTCTTTAGTATTTACATATTCTACTGTTTTTTATGATTAAAATTATATCATCTAAAAGATCCCCCGGATTCCCGCATCTGTATCTAATGTAAACATATTATACAGGATCAAAACCTCCGTCGCCGACGGATGCTCTTTCAGAAAAGTCGAAGGTCCTAATTTATAATATCTTGTATCCAGTACATAAATCCTGCTATAGTGATGTGCCAAAAACGGTACAAAGGAGTTGGCATAGCTGTCCTTGATCAAGACAAGCTCCCTGTCCGTCAGCGCGTTCTCATTGCTGATCGTGATCACCGGATGAAGATTGTTCAGAAACAGGGAATACATATCCTTTTGCTCCAGATATGCCAGATTATATAAGGTATCCGTCACCTCACCGGTATCCTCATAGGTCACTGTAAGCTGATCCTGGGGATGGCTGTAGATGGTGATAGCGTCCCCCGGATAACTGTAATCATTCACCCTGGAATAAGTTGTCCCGCAAAAGCTCTCCGTGACTGTCTCCGCATCCCACGCATCAAGGGGAACCGGTTCCCATCCCATCTCATTGCAGTATTCCTGATAAGCGATATACGCCCCGTACGTTGTCCAGTGATGATCTGTATGATAATAAAGCGGCAGTTCATCCTCTTTATGCGCTATCAACGCCTCACTGACGTCGATCATTGGGATACCTGATCCTTCATAGATCGCTCGCGCCGTCTCCATCTGATCCGGCGTCATGGCATAGTCCGGCAGCTTTTCCTGATATACATAAACCGACGTAGGCACCAGCATCAGACGCATCTCCACTCCCGCAGATTCCATCGAATCTGCAAAATTCTTCAAGATCGTAATCGTATCCTCCGTATGCTCCGGAACCTGATATGCATCGATCAGATAACCATCCTCTGCAATAAAGACCTGGTTGATTTCCTGTCTTCCGGACAATATCTCGACCCTGCTCTTACAGCCCATAAAGAAATCACGAAATGGAAAATGGTCGCACAGATAACCGTTCAGATCTTCCATATAACTGCCATCTACGATATGCTCCCATGTCAGTTCCGGCAATGCTTTCAGATACCTGTTTTCATTTTCCGAGAACTCCTTTTTAGGAAACGCCAAAAACATAACGGAAAACGCAAGTACCCCTATGGCAAGAAAAACTGATGTAATTGACCTGATTTTCTCACTCGTCATCCCCAAAAATATCCTTTTCTAATAGTAATCCCTAGTGTTTCTATGCAAGGAACCGATGATTTCTTATTGTCCTTTGGCAGCGAGCCATTTCTCCCTCAAAATCGGAAATATAAAAACGGATTATAAGTATCGCTGACCAGACATGCCTCCGTCAACAGAAAACATAGCAGATACCCTATCATCCCGGCAGCTGTCCATACTGCACGCGCCCTCTCCCCATGTTTTTTTCTAAAAGCAAGAATCTTCGGATAAACAGGAAACGCCAGCAGTACAGAGGTCAATATTACCGCCCCGTAATTTCTGATATGCCAAAGAAAATCCGTTCCCAAAAGCACTCCCCCATTACCTCCGAACATTCCGCACAGATAATGCCATAATGCCCCCATGTCATCAAAGGAAAAGATTACAAACCCCACCACCACAATCAACAATGCATAAAAATGGCGTATGATCACCGGCAGCTTCTCCAGCGCTTTTCCCCAGACATACTTTTCCAGAAGCAGCAGCACTCCGTAATAAAGCCCCCACAGCACAAAGTTCCACGCCGCTCCATGCCACAGTCCTGTGAGCATCCATACAATCAGTATATTGCGCAGATGCCGCACAACGCCTCCACGATTTCCGCCCAACGGAATATAGACATAATCCCGAAACCAGGTAGACAGCGAAATATGCCAGCGTCGCCAGAAATCAGTCACAGAGACCGCGCTTAACGGATAATGAAAGTTCTCCGGAAAATGAAAGCCCATCATCCAGCCCATCCCAATCGCCATATCACTATATGCGCTGAAATCAAAATAAAGCTGCAGCGTAAAAGCCGCCGCCCCCAGCCATGCTTCCGCTACGGAGACCTGCAGCTGCGCCAGCTGCTGGATCTCCTCCCACATCATGCCGATCTGGTTAGCGATCAGGACTTTCTTAAACAGCCCCTGCATAAACCGAAGCAGTCCATCCCGAAAGCCTGTCCAGTCTATTTTCCTTTGATGCAGCTCCTCGCTGACCGTGGAAAAACGCACGATCGGTCCCGCAATCAGCTGCGGAAACATGGAAACATACATCAGATACGTCAGATAATTCCGTTCCAATTTTACTTCCCTGCGATAAAGGTCAATATTGTAACTCATCATCTGAAAAGTAAAAAAGCTGATCCCCACCGGAAGTCCCAGTCCCAAAAGCGGAACATCCGTGTGAAACAGGCTGTTGACGGTAGAGATCGCAAAATCTGTATATTTAAAAAACATAAGTGCCGAAAGATTCAATATCAGCGTTAAGACAAAAAAGAAACGGCGTTTTCCCTGCGTCGTTCCAAAACGTTCCATAAGAAGCGCGCCGATAAAACTTACCGCCGCCGCTGCCAGCATCAGTAAGACATAGACCGGCTCTCCCCACGCATAAAATAACAGGCTAAATATAAGAAGGATTCCATTTTTCAAAGAAAATGGAACCATATAATATAACACTAAACATAATGGCAGAAAAAAGAATAAAAACGGAATACTGCTAAATACCATCGCTGCCTCCCCGGTTTATGGCAGACAGGCTGCTATGATCTCTTCAATCTCTTCCGCATTTTCAGAAATGACCAGATAAACATAATCTCCACTTGTCTTTACTGAACTCCGATCTACAATATCAAACTGCTCCGGCAGATAATTCTCCATTTCCGCCCGTTTTCCATCAGCAAACATCTCCAAAGAAGAAGTTATGTTTTCTCTGGAGTCCGCGTCCTCTGATTTAAAAATAGCGATCGTTTCCACACTTGTTGACATTTCCGACATGGCAAAAATATAATCATCAATCGCAGAAAAATCGATTCCATAATTAGCCACAAAAGCTTCCGGCACGATCATGGGCGACTGCAGTTCAACGGAAGCTGCAATTTCCTCGTAGATCTCCTCACAGCTTTTTACGGTTTCAGGGGTAATCTCACCGCCTGCAGCTCCATCTTCTCTGGCAGGATCCTCAACCTGCGAATCTGACGGATTCTCTTCAGAACCGTCTGTCTCAGTTCCATCCTGACCAGCCTCATCATCATTGCCGCCAACTGCCACAAATACGGAAGTCGGTCCATCACCGCTCTGTATCGTACAGCCGCATAAAACAAACGCCGCTGCCATTGCCATCATAAACATTTTTAAAATCTGATTCTTCTTCATCTATCGTATCCTCTAATCTTCATCTATATTTTCCAGTGTATCTTCCAGTGTACTTTCCAGCTGCGTCCTCGCATACTCACGCAGCACCTCCGACCAGACGTCATAAGCGGCAGTATTCTGGTGCAAATGCCCATCACTGCAATACTCCTCCGCCAGATTTCCTGTTCCGTCATCCAACGCGCTCATAATATCTACATATCCCCAGCCGTTTTCAGAAGCCTTCTCCTGCATCATCGTATTCAACGTACCGAGGTTCTCATTATTCAGCTTTTTGCCGCCCTGACCCGCAATCGTATAGGTTGCGCTGATGATATAGATCTCCACATCCGGGCTTTGTTCCTGAATCCTGCCGATCAGCTCCATGTATTTATCGCAAACATCCGGTAATTCTGCAAGCGCTACATCGTTGATTCCAAAGAATAAAAATACGCGGTCCGCCTGCATAAGAGCGATTGACTCTTCAATATAACGTTGTTTTCCATCATAAATAGGATGCGTGCTGGTGGAACTTGGCGGCTGCAGCGCGTTATTAACAGAAAAACTTCCCGATGCTAAAAACTGGATCTTCCCCAGATAGGTTTCCGCATTCTTCATCGCGTAATTGCGAAATCCCAGCATTACCGAATCTCCCACAAATACGGAATTGGCATAAAAATCATCGATCATCTTCTCTGTAACGGCAGAACTTGGCACATTTTCCGGTATCGTTTCCATCATAGCAGGCTCATCCGACACTCCGGGATCGCGTCCTTCATAGATCCCGCGGGTAAAATAATGCGCCACGTACGCATCCCAATCATTCTTAAACATTGCATCCAGATCAGGATTCTCCCTGCGGTACTGTGCTACATCCAGCAGCGTACTAGCACATCTGCCTTCATAAATCCCCTGCGCCATAAAATGGGTATATAACATTTCCCAGTTATATCCAAACAATTCGTACACATCGGGATAGGTATTGGCATAATATTTTGCGTCAAAAATATCCCTTACTGTCCTTGCCGACGCTGCATTCCCCTGAATGGAACCTACAGAAATACTGAGCGTCACAACCAGCAATATCGCCAATCCTATCTTCGTACATATATTTCTATTCATTCGTACCTTACCCTCTTTTTGATCGCACAAGCCAGATTCGGTTATCCTATCGTTCTTCTCAAGTCACGAACGTATCAATAACTAGTGATATCTATTGATTATATATCAGAAAACGGCTGTTTTCAATAGATTTATTTGCTTTACTTCCGGCCAAATCCTGGCAGTTCAGCACACCACGCGACGTCTTCTTCCGAATAATGAAACTGCCGCTGCTTTTCCACATTGACTTCACCATCCTGCATGCATCCTGCATATAACCTAAATAATCCGCCCCTCTTAAAGGCAGCATGGAGCAGCTTTTTCTGTTCCGCCTCATCCCTGACGTTTACCAAATGCGTGGCAAATTTAGTAACCAGCGCCTTTTCCTTGGTCGTCTTTTTGTTGCCCAGATAATACCGGCATACTGCCAGATCCGAGCAATCAAACCAGATATGATAATAATCTACAAAGTCCTTCGTAATCCGTTCTTCATAATTGATTGATATCTTCAGGATATCATACAGTTCTTTCCCCTTGGGCAGAAATCTCTCCGGGATATCAAAAGTCAGACATGCCAAGAGTTTTGTGGTAAAGAACACCTCTTTAGATTGAAAAATCAATTCAGCAAATTCCCTGACTTTCACTTCATCCTGACTCTGATACTTCAGGCGTCTTCTTGTATGCCGAAATTGCCGTATGGACTGGGTAATGGTTTCCTTCTTCTCCTGCCGGATGATCGTCTGATAAAAATCTATGATCTGAACCAGCTTGGCGTTTCTCACATAAACATGGAACAAAGCCTTATTATGCAATATCTGCTGATAGTGCGCTGCACCGCAGTCATAGGAAATAAGGAAAAATGCTGCGATATTAATCCTTTTTAACGCGCAGCTGTGCAGCAATTCCTCAACCATGTCATCCGACGGCTTCACCTTCTGCGGCAGGGTAAAGGAAGTAAATGTCTGCAGTTTCAATTCTGCAGGCACATTTGATGACAAAATCCGCTCTAACGGTTCATCGATCCCATCCTCATAAACGCCCTGAAATCCTTTTTTCTCACTATAGACCCGTGACAAAACGCTCCAAAGCTTCTTCTCATATCCGCTCTCCGCCAGCTTAGCCGCCAGCTGTAGAAGCTCCAATCTGTCCATATAGGATGTAATTTTACGAATCTGAGCCGTTCCCGGTATCCCCTCCGGCAACCCCGTATCCTGCTCCATTATCTTTTCATCCATAAACTCCCTCCACCATTTCCCCATTAATGGCGCTAATCGATCAGTTTCGGCAATACATTGCAAACATTATCGTGAATCACATAATCCGCATATTTATCCATAAAATGCTCTTCCTTCGTGATCAGAACCAGCTTACCACCCTTATAATTTCCCGTACAGAATTTTACCATATTATCATACATATTCGTTCCGAGCGCCAGGATCATATCTGCATCCTCACAGGCGTTGACTGCCTCCGTCATCAGATTATTGGCAATATTCTCCCCAAACAGACGGATGCCGGGACGAATTGCGGAATCACACTCATCACACAAAGGAACTGCTTTGGCAGATCTCATATAATCTACCGTGAACTTTTTGCCGCAATGCGGACACCAGTTGTTATGAACGTCACCATGCAATTGGATCACATTTTTAATACCAGCCTTTTCCGCCAATGCATAATAATTCTGCGTAATCAGCATTTTTAATTTTCCCTGATCTTCCAGACGCTTTATATCCGCGTAAAGAGAAGCCGGTTCAAATTCCTTGCATATGATCTCATTTTTATAAAACTCAAAAAACTTGTCCTTTCTTGCGCTATAAAAGCCCACATTCATCATTTCATCCGGTGTCTTGTGATAGATTTCCTCCAAACGATAGCACTCTCTCGAAGACCAGATATTCTCTCCACCGCTTTCAATTACAGTTCCAATGCCCGTCAATACAACGATTTTCGACGATTCACTGATCATCTTCTTTACTCTTTCAATTACAGCTTCCTGTGTTCCCATTTTAAAGCGCCCCTTTCCTTATCTTATTTTTGTTCGGGCATTTCTGCCCTCTACATTTCCATTCGTAATAAAATGCATATAATACCGGCTGAGATCATTTCCAAATACCGCCTGCAGATCCGGATAATTATGACGGTAAATATTCACATCAAAATTCTCGCAACCCTGTCTTCCTTCTGCCATGCCGGTTGTAACAAAGTGGCGCAGCGCGCCTGCCTGATCATTGGCAAAGAAAATCCTTATATCCGGATAACGGTTGATATAATAGCTATAATCAAATACGGCGGAATAATCAACACCCCGATATACATTTCCCCCAGTATTCACAACCGTCTGGCTGCCTGATCCTGCCGACTGATTGGCCGACAGCGGCAGCGTATAAATCTTCATAGTCGCACCATTCGTTACATACCATACCACCTGATTATTAAATACAATCGGCTGACAATCCGACAGACAGCCATGCATCGTCTTGATTTCGCTGGTCATCTGTCCTGCACCGTTGATAAATACATAAGAAACTTCTTCCAATTCAGAATATCCTGATTTTGTCTCCCAGATCACAACAAACTGCTCCGAGTTGATCTTTACCAGATACGGACATCCTACCGTTTTTAATTCACCGTAAGCATATCCGGTCAGGAAAGAAAGCTTTACCGTAGAATTGGAAAAAGTACTTTTGGGAACCGCCGCAATAAACACATTCTGATTAGGAGAAAGCCCATCCAGAGAACCGGTGCTTCCTGCCACAAGATAATACTGACCGGACACTTCATAACCTCCCAGTGTCGCGCCCGAACCAACAAAGGAAAGCGGGCTGACCTGAGAACATGCATAGTTATGATTCGGTATCCCATTGGAAGAAACAATATTGTATCTGCTTACCGTCATACTCCCTGACGGGGCAGGACTATGCTCCACAGTCGTAATCGTGCCGCCTGTCGCATCAACATACTGCGCTGCTGTATTCTCCATTACTCCATAAACGGAACCGGGCAGACCGCACTGTACCGCCTTGACCTGATTATTATCTATCTGATAAGTAATCATCATACTTGCCTGATGGTACATACCATTTTTATCCATATATGTCTGATGTGCCGTTTTAATATAAAGATAATTACCATTCTCGCAGATATCAATCCCACTTCCGCAGAAAGGAATCGTCGTATTGCAGTTGGTCACCGCAACGCTGCCGAGTCTTACCCAATCCTTTGAATATCTGACGATACGGATACACTCCACCTTATCGTTCTGCTCCATATTCTGCTGCCCGAAGATCAGATAATTATAATTCTGACCGGCATAAAACCCGCCAAAAATACTAAGTTCAAATCCTACTGCTCTCTGCTGCACCAGCTTGTAAGAGGCATTATACCTCTCGACAAGAATGACGTCCCCCATATTTTCCACTCTGGTAAATGTACCATCCCCGTTGTTGTATAAATAGCTGTTCGGCACTCTGCTGTTAGAGGTATATTCATGATCATGAATATTATTTGTAACAACATTAGACCCCGTATACTCCCCTGCATCGACCTGCAATACCGGAAATAGCGCAAGTATCACCGCTAAAGCTGCCGCCAACAGACGGTGGGTCACCGGGATGTAATGATTTCTAATATATCTTTTCATAGACAACCTCCATTTTTCAACCTTATATACCTGATAAAACCGTATGGAGCAGTGCTTAGCTCGTTTCCGCTTTGCTCCATCTCGCTCGCGGGCTTTCGCCCTATTTACTGCATCATTGCTTTCGCGTACATTATACCATATAGAATCAGAAAAAAACAGTATGTATTTATCCCTTCCATGCCGATTTATAAAATTTCCTATAAATATTTCAAGGACTATGTTTCCATAGTCCTCGAATGCAGCGACACTAACGCCTTATTTTATGCATATGCCATTATTGAATGAGCTGTCTGATATTTTCCGCATTTTGTCTGGCAAATTCATTACCTAAATCTGCCGCTTTTTCATACCACTCTAAAGCCGTTTCATAGTCCTGCTCTACTCCATATCCTTCACGATACATATCTCCAATATTATTCATTGCATACATATTACCTAAATCTGCTGCTTTTTCATACCACTCCATTGCCACTGCATAGTCCTGTTCTACTCCGTGTCCTTCAAAATACATCCATCCAGCATTAAACATTGCAGAGCTAACAAAGAGTTGTTCTGTTCCCTCCGAAGCTTTGATATAATCCTCCAATGCCTCTTCATCATTTAGGGAAATGCAGGCAGTACCTAAATACCCTTCAACACAACCCTGCTCGATAGCCGACTGCCATAATTCCTTCGCCCGCTCTTCATCCTTTTCAACACCCTGCCCATAATAATACAAAAATCCCAGAGCAAGCTGCGCATATGGATTATCTCCGCATTCTTCATAATATGCGCTTGCCATTCTAAAGTCTGTTTCAGGATAATTATAGTTATCGCACATCAATCCCAGGTAAAAGTTCGCTTCTACTTTTCCCAGTTCTTTTGCTTGTTCAAAATTGGTATATGCGGACTCCAGATCGACTTCCTTTCCATCCAAACCATACAGATATGCACGCCCTGCTTCATAATACTCATTTGCATCAGCTTCTTCCATCCCAGCATCTTCATCCACCTGCCTGACAGCATCTTCTTCCGCCGGTCCGGCAGCATCTTCTTCCGCCGCCTGCGTTGGTGTTTCAACTTCATCATTTGACGCAGAGCCACAGCCGCTTAAACTGCCAGTCACCATAAGACTCGCTAATAATAATATCATTACTTTGCTTTTCATTAACTTTTCCTCCTCTATGTCCCTTCTGTCTATCTCTGTATCAATTATATCTCTACCTCTTTTTTTAAAAATCAAATAAATCTCTAAACGTAGACTTATTTTCTCTAATATTTATCTAAATTGCATTTCCTTTGTCTTTTCAAATTTTCAAATATAAATACTCCGTATCCATTCTTACAATGACCATGAAAAAAGCGATACATATGACACCATATGTACCGCTTTTTACTGTACGTCAAAATAATTTTTCGCACCTTATTTCATTCATATTCTATGATTGCATATACTATCTGATATATCCCGCATTTTCTTTTGCAATTTAATTACCTAAAGTTACTATTTTTTCATACCACTTTCTATACAAGCACCAATTATATGATGCCTTTAGAATTTAATTACAGATGAAAACGCCTTTTAATTTCATTGCGCACACGCCTTCTGGAAAACATCGCAGCCAACGCGACCGTAATGACCGTACATACCGTCAGTACGATTGCGGACCATTTGATCTCCAATGGCTGCTGAAACGCATGATCCACCAAAAGTTCTATGGAAATACAGAGTACAGCGGTTTCCATAAAAAAGAGACAGGCTAATACCCCAAAAGATTTCTTGTATCTTGCCACCGTAAGAAATATTTCAACCAACGCCAGTACGATTAACGCAATCGGAATCCCAAGATCCACCACCCATTCCGAAGAATCCGTAAAAATGCCAATCAGCGCAATATAGATACACACCGCAGCGCCGTTTAACAGCATCATAATACGTCTTCTCATATTGCGGATTAACAGCGGAGGTACAGTCATCACCCATAATAACCCGCAGAAACCCAGCACCAGCAAAGACCACTGATTTGACTTCCACATCAGATAATTCAACAGCAGACAGCTAATGGCTGTACAGGCTAAGATCACCGTCATCACAACCGCCAGATCCTTTCGCTTGATCGGTTCCACAATCCCGACTTTATTAGGAAAGGGCAGTTCTCCGTTTCCTGCCTCCTTATCTGCCTGCAGTTCATTTGGATTAATTACTATCGTATTGCAAAGAGGACACTTTTTTATGGAAGCCTCCAGTTCCACACCGCAATTTACACAATAAGACATACTAATAACCTCGCCTTTCCACAACCTGCGAACTTTAATGCACTTTAGTGCTATGCCGCAGGCACAATATTCGCAAAACAAATAAATTTGTTTTTGAAAAATAAGCCATCGAGCTTATTTTTCAACCTGCCTCCTATCGATTGGTCTCAATCCAGACATGGATTCCCTCCTTCACTAAAAAACGGAAGAAATATTTTTCCGCATCGGACTCTTTGATCACGCTGGCAAATGTGATCGATAATCTATCTCCAAAAGTGATGATGGAACAATTTGTTCTTTTAGAAAAAGGCTGTCCCATACAGATATCAAATCCCTCAATATGCTCTCTCATTTCCTCAGACGCCGCCAGAATACCCATATTAGTCAGTCCCGCAGTAGAGTTACGATCCTGTACCATCTTATAAAACTGTCTTACGACCTTGTCTTTGATAAACAACGGCACCACCCTGATCAACGGATGCTGCTGCGTTGCGGCATTGGTGGTGATATCACCGCGCAGAAATTTATCGCTGATATAATAACGCATATAATGATGCACCTGTTTTACAACATCCTCAAAAGAATATTCCCCCAGTCTCGGATCAATGCTCGGATATACCATGGTAATAAAATTCCTCAGCGTCTTTGACGGGAAGAAACGACGCAGATTTACCGGCATGGCAAGGGTCACCGGCAGTTTTTTATAGCCTCCGTCATCTTTCTGTTTCTGTAATAACGCATAAAGAAGCACGGCATTTAAGTATTCCGTTACGGAAGCATCGTATTTCTTTGCCTTTTCGTACACCTCTTTTGCAGAAAGCACGCCGATAATCATATTTAATGTGTAAAACGGTTCCGGCGTTCCCCGTATCAGATATGTTTTTTCCATAGGACGCGGCGGGCGAACCTCCGCATGTGCATATCTCCCATAGGCGTCCTCGGTCTCTTCCGGATCAGGTTCTTCATGAATATCTTTTACCAGATACCCCGTAGGAATCTCATATCCCATAAGCCTTAAATATTCTGCCAGCAACGTATGAAATACGCACATTCCACCATTTCCATCTCCCAGGCAATGATGCACCTCCAGAGAGATCCGCTTATCATAATAATATACCCTAAGAAGATATCTGTTCTTCGTCCGAAACGGAAGCGGCATACAGGGATTCTTAATATCCTCCTGCACAAATGGTCCGGGACGCTGGTTATATTCCAGATACCGCCAGAACACACCCTTCCGGATCGCCACCTTATAACTCGGAAAACGGGGCAGAACACGATCAAGCGCCACCTGCAATTTCTCCGGGTCAACCTTCTCTTTCATCAGTGCAGACAAACGGTAGACAGAACTGAAATCCTGACGCTGCAATGCAGGATACACGATGGCCGACAGATCCAGCCTGTACCACAACTTATCCTCTTTTTCTCGGTTTTTTCTAAACGCCATACTAATCCCCCATGTCAGAGCAGCTTGCTGCTCTGATGCCTCTAAGCGGTTTCCTTATCAAAGAAGG
Organism: uncultured Lachnospiraceae bacterium; assembly: GCA_947174185.1. Classification (GTDB taxonomy): domain Bacteria; phylum Bacillota; class Clostridia; order Lachnospirales; family Lachnospiraceae; genus NK4A136. Next base: position 30,890 of record CAMWHY010000016.1, read on the forward strand.
GAATCTTTTTATTATTTCAATTTTAAATAAAATTATACCATATATAATATACATTGAATACACAAATATGGTCTCATTTACCTTTATGCTATGAAAACGTCAGTTACTATTGACAATACCGGCTCTTTATGGGAATATGTGCTGAGAAACGGAGGATAAAATTTTGCAAAAGGAACGGATTGCATATTTGGATTTGGTCCGCATCATAGCGGGGATTTTAGTGATTATGGTACATATTTCGGCACAGCAGATTGAAAATCTGGCGGTAGACAGCATGGCGTTTGCCATAACCAATGCTTTTAACTGCCTTTCTTTTTCAGGCGTGGCGCTATTTGTCATGATCAGCGGCGCACTTGCCCTGCGTCCGGATCAGGAGAAGGATTTAAAAACCCTGCTTTTACATAGGACGCTGCATTTTTTTGTTTTATATTATATCTGGAAAGCTTTCTATCAAGTAATTACTATGCTGGAAAAGGGAGATAGCTTTACGCTTGCCAACATTAAGAATGATGTGGTGCTGACGCTGATTCAGCAGAGGGGCTATTACCATCTCTGGTTTCTGCCTATGCTTGCCATACTCTATATGATAGTACCCCTGATGAAAAAAGGATTGGCGGAAAAGAAGCTGTGCCAGTACTTTCTGACTGTGTTCTTTGTGGTTGCGCTCTTTGTGCCTACACTACTCCATTATGATTTTAAGTTCAAATACCTGGTGAAGGATTTTTTTGCATACAACGATTTTTACCTGTTTCGCGGATATTTGGGATATTTTGTGCTGGGACATTACCTGCACAACTGGCGTGGGGAGATGACATCGAAAAAGCGTATGCTGCTCTATGCGGCGGGCGGGTTCTGTTTTGTTTTGGCATGTGTTTTGGGAACTCTTGATGCCCATGCCACAGGACAGCCATCCCAGCACATGAACACGCCCTTTGCCGCCACCACATTTTTTACTGCCACAGCTCTTTTTGTGGCGGGGCAGTCTGTTGATGGGAAAATAGCCGCTTCGGTAAAAGCAGGAAAAATACTTGGTTCTCTGGCGAGTACCGTATTTGGCGTTTACCTTCTTCACCCACTGGCGATTCTGTTTTGGGAAAACGTTGGTTTAAAGACTTCCCTGTGCACGCCGATTTTGTCCATACCTCTCCTGACAATCTGCACGGCTGCGCTTTCCGTATCTGTATCTGCACTTTTACTGAAAGTGCCGGTCTTAAGAAAGCTGGTAAAATAGGCTCAAAGTCCTACAAAACAAATATGTTGTTTTTTCCGATTCATGCTGATACAATGCAAGTATATTAATCGGAACCGGAATATGGAACAAAAAGGCGGGGAGTTCATATGGCGCTTAGAAAAACACAAAATCAAAATTTAATGCAGATGATCAGGAAAGTACACTCTCTGATAGAAGAACCGGATGTGGAAAAACAACGGCAGACACAGGAGCATATCGCTTCTTTAAATAAGCTGCCCAAAAATATTTTATCGGAATCAATTGAATTAAAAGATATGTATAGCGAATGGCTGCGCCCTGACTGGCCCCATGCAAAGAACAGGGTGATCCTTTACTGCCATGGAGGCGGCTATATGACGGGAAGCTGCACCTATGCCCGTTCCATTACGATCAAGCTGGCACAGGCTTCCGCTTTAGATGTATTCTGTTTTAATTACCGCTTAGCACCGGAAAATCCTTATCCTGCCGCTACGGAAGATGCCATGACAGCATGGAATTATCTGATGATGCTTGGTTATGGCGCGAAAGACGTCATCCTTGCCGGTGATTCTGCGGGCGGCAATCTTGCACTTTCCCTTGCCTTACGCTTAAAAGCGGAAAATCGTTTTCTTCCGGGCGGACTTTTGCTCTTTTCTCCATGGACAGACTTAACATCTTCCGGCAAATCCCATACCTCAAAAATTGATGCAGATCCCATTCTATCACCGGATTATATGCAAACCGTTACTAAAAATTATGCCGAAGGGCAGGATCTGTCTGATCCCCTGATCTCACCGTTATTTGGAGATTACAAAAATTTTCCGCCGGTTTATATTCAGGTTGGCTCCAACGAAATCCTTTACAGTGATTCCGAGCTGTTATACAAACGCATTTTATCTTTTCATTCTCCTGTCCGCTTCGAGACATTTAAGGGCATGTGGCATGTATTTCAGATGTCGCCATTTAAAACCGCAGCGGAAGCGATCGAAAAGAGCGCGGAATTTATCTTTGATATTTACCGTTGATGCTATCGGCTTCAGCAGAATCTCAAATCAGGATGAAACTTAGAGTTTCTAACTGCTCACACTAATGTTGTCACTGCCTTATTACCGGTATAGAGACTATAATATTTTCCCTGCGCTTCGATCAGCTCGTCATGTGTGCCTCTCTCAATGACGCGTCCCTGTTCCAGAACCATGATACAGTCACTGTTACGGACGGTTGACAGACGGTGTGCGATCACAAACGTCGTCCTTCCCTTCATCAGACGGTCCATACCGGACTGCACCAGCTTCTCCGTACGGGTATCAATAGAACTTGTCGCTTCATCCAGAATCAACACCGGCGGATCTGCAATCGCTGCCCTCGCAATGGCAAGGAGCTGCCGCTGTCCCTGACTCAGGCTGCCGCCATCCCCCTTGATCTCCGTATCATATCCTTTCGGAAGCCGCTTGATAAAGCTGTGGGCATTAGCCAGCTTAGCTGCCGCCACCACTTCCTCGTCCGTGGCATCCAGTCTGCCATAACGAATATTATCTTTGATCGTTCCGGTAAAAAGGTGCGTATCCTGCAATACGATCCCCAAGGATTTTCTAAGGTCATCCTTTTTGATCTTATTGATATTGATCCCGTCATAGCGGATCTTGCCGTCCTGAATATCGTAAAAACGATTGATCAGATTCGTGATCGTCGTTTTTCCCGCGCCTGTGGAACCTACAAAGGCAATCTTCTGTCCCGGCGTTGCAAACAGCTTGATATTGTGCAGGACGATCTTTTCATCATTATATCCGAAGTCAACATCATCAAATACCACGTCGCCCTTCAGCTCCACGTAAGTCGTCGTATCATCCGCCTTATGATAGTGCTTCCACGCCCAGATGCCGGTTCTCTCATCCGTTTCCGTAAGAACAGATCCCTGAACGCCCCTCGGGTCGTCGATGTATTTTGCATTGACCAGCGTAACATAACCTTCATCCGTCTCCGGTTCCTCATCTAAAAGCTTAAAAATCCTTTCCGCGCCTGCCAATGCCATAATGATACTGTTAAACTGCTGGCTGACCTGACTGATCGGCATATTGAAGCTTTTATTAAAGGTTAGAAAAGCTGCAAGATCGCCCAGCAGCAGTCCGCCGAATTTGTTGATTGCAAGGATGCCTCCCACAACTGCGCACAAAACATAACTCAAATGCCCTAACTGCATATTGACCGGGCCCAGAATATTGACAAAGGCGTTCGCGCGATTCGCACTGACAAACAGCGCCTCATTCATCTTATCAAACTGCTCTTTGCTCTCTTCCTCATGGCAAAATACCTTAACGGTCTTCTGCCCCTCCATCATTTCCTCAACATAACCGTTGACGGCGCCGAGCGACTT
>CAMWHY010000017.1 GCA_947174185.1 uncultured Lachnospiraceae bacterium
GTATTAGCCAGAGCGGATATTGGCATCGCTATGGGCGCGCTTGGCTCTGATGCGGCGATCGAAGCTGCGGATATCGTATTGATGGATGATGATCCATTAAAGATCGCAAAGGCAATCAAGATCGCGAGAAAGTGTATCCGAATCGTCTATGAAAATATTTATTTTGCCATCGGAATTAAGGTGATCTGTCTGGCCCTTGGGGCTCTGGGTATTGCAAATATGTGGCTGGCGATCTTTGCAGACGTTGGTGTGATGGTACTGGCGGTGATCAATGCCATACGGGCATTATTTGTGGCGAAATTGTAAGCAGATATCGAGGAGAATATATTATGCACATTCACGAAGATATTGAAATATGTGAAAATAAGGAGATTCATACAGACCTGTTAAAACAGGTCAGAGATACCCTGCCGGAAGAAAACCAGCTTTATGACCTTGCGGAGCTTTTTAAGACATTTGGGGATTCTACACGGATACGGATCTTATTTGTTTTATTTGAGGCGGAGGTATGTGTATGCGATATTGCGGAAGCTCTTCATATGACGCAGTCCGCCATTTCCCACCAGCTTCGGATTTTGAAGCAGAGCAAGCTGATCAAGAGCAGAAGGGATGGAAAATCCATCTTTTATTCTCTGGCGGATGAACATGTCAAGACGATCATTGCGCAGGGAATGGATCATATTCTGGAAGACAGGCAATAAATTTGGAAAGGATATTTTTTATGATACGAATCTATACATTTACGCATAAAAAATATGATCTGCCTCCGGATGCCTTATATCAGCCTCTTCATGTGGGACGGAAACTTCACGGGGATCTTGGTTATCCGGGGGATGATACCGGTGATAACATTTCCCATCTGAACCAATATTATAGTGAGCTGACAGGGATTTACTGGATCTGGAAGAACTGCAAGGATGTGGATTATGTCGGCACAAGCCACTACCGCAGATATCTTCTGGATGAGGAACGAAAACTCTTTACTGCGGAGAAATATCTTTCCGCTTTCAAAGAGTATGATATCATTACAACCAGACGGGTTGTGCTGAATAATTCATATCATTATGGTTTTGCCGCCAATCATAATATTGCTGCGCTGGATATGGTAGGGGAGGTATTGAAAGAGAAATATACCGTTTCAGAGACGTATCCTCCATATTATGAAACTTTCGTCCGGCTGGTGAATGGTCCGGAGACTTACTTTGGCAATTTGTTTGTGACTGACAAAAAGAAATTTGATGCTTACGCGGAGTGGCTCTTTGATATATTTTTTGAGGTGCAGAAGCGGATCGATCTGGATACCGATGAGGATGATTATCATAAACGGGTATTTGGATTTATCTCGGAGTTTCTTTTGCTTGTATGGGTACAAGCGAACCAATATAAAGCACTGGAATGCATGGTGGGTGTCTTTGGGGAAAAGGCGGAGACCCGGGAAATGAAGGAAAAACTTGCAGAATTTCTAAAAAAACAGGATATCGACGGCGCCAAAGCTTATTTTATGGAGAGTTGGAAATCAAGACCGGATATCATGATGGAGGCATCCGACCTGACCGGAGAACTGCGGCTGATTATGCAGATCATCACGACGGCGGATCATGAAAAACGAAACGGACTGCAGACAGTATTGGAACGAGGTCTGGAACTGCCGGAATTGATCCATATCTTCAGGGAACTTAACAGCCGGATCAGTCACCGGAAAACCATACATACGATCGATACACAGGATGAAATGCTTCAGGAAATTCATCAGCACAACGCAGAATATGCTGATCTGTACCGGCAGGGAATCTCTGAAATTGCGGTGTTGATTGCAGTGAAACTTCTGATTCAATGATAATTTTTGTTGATAGAGTGATAATAATTCCCCTCTACAACTATTCGCAAAAGGAAAGTTTTGCGAATAGTTGCTGCGTCAGCCAGAGGAATCCATTTAAGATTTTCTCAGTGTTGTAAGGATCTGTTCAAAATATTCCGGCAGCGGACTGTCAAACAGAACCGGCTTATTTGTAGACGGATGGATAAATCCAAGGGTTTTGGCATGAAGCGCCTGACCATCCGTTTTAAAACGATTGGATTTTTTCCCATATAATTCATCGCCAAGTAAGGGATGTCCAAGACTTGCCATATGGACGCGGATCTGGTGTGTGCGGCCGGTTTCCAGATTACATTGGATATAAGTATATTGCGAAAAACGCTCAAGCACTTGATAATGTGTAATGGCTGGTTTTCCGTTTTTTGGATTAATACTCATTTTTTTGCGCTCATTAGGATGTCTGCCAATGGGCTGGTCGATGGTACCGGCGTTTTCTTTGAGCACGCCGGTTACAATTGCATGATATGTTCTCTGAATACTGTGTTCTTTTAGCTGCATGGCGATATCATTGTGACAGGCATCGTTTTTGCAGATTACAAGCAGACCGGTGGTATCTTTATCGATCCGATGAACGATGCCGGGACGCATAACGCCATTGATTCCTGATAAATGATCACCGCAATGATACATGACAGCATTGACTAATGTATTGTCAAAATGTCCTGCCGCCGGATGAACAACCATATTTTTGGGCTTATTTATGACGATTAGATCGTCATCTTCATAAATAATATCAAGAGGGATGGCCTGGGGCTGAATTTCCGGCAGGACAGGCTGTGGCACAATGATCGACACTTCGTCTTCCATATGAAGTAAAGAGGACGCTTTCACCGGTTTTTCATTCACGATGACAGCTCCCTCTTTAATGAGCTTTTGAATATAATTTCTGGAACATTCGGTAAGAAGGCTGCTGAGATATTTATCCAGCCGTTCATTTTCCTGCTCCGCACCTACAGTAAAACGATACTCCGACATTCGTCCGGTTTTTGCTTCCTTTCTTTGGATAGTTCTTTTCAGCAAATGCTTATGGATGCTTCATTGATCGTCATTGGGATTCAGATGTTCTTTCTTACGTAGAAAATCAAAATCTTCCTCCTTAAAAAAGAACAGGATCAATACCGCAAGCCATAATGTGGTCACTGTGATATAAATGTCTGCCACATTAAACACAGGAAAATCAATGAGTTTAAAATAGATAAAATCAACAACATATCCCTTTAGACCACGGTCTATGGTATTTCCAATCGCGCCAGCCAGGATAATGCTAAGAGCAATATGAAGCTTACGGTATTTCTTTTCCAAAGGCAATTTTAGAAGCAGCCATGCAATCACAAAAAATACTACAACAGCAATCATAATAAAATAGATCCGTTTTCCCTGCAGCATACCGAACGCTGCGCCGCGGTTCTCCACATAATTTAGTTCTAAGATATCTGTGAGGATCGGAACGGCAGATTTATCCTTTAAAAGCTGCGTCATGAACGCTTTTGTCCATTGATCTAAAGCGATGCCTGCGATTAAAATGATCACGTCCAGAGATAACATTATTTTATTTATATGCTTATTCATTTTCATCAAAACTGATCTCCTGTAATGCCGCGAGCATTTCTTCCGCCGTTACACTTGTATCAATTACAGCCTTCCCGACCTTTTTCAGCAGAATAAATTTGATCCCTCCACCATCCGATTTCTTATCTGCTTTAGTTAATTCCACGATCTTTTCCGGTTCAATCTCCGTCATGCTGATTGGAAGACCAAATGGTACGAACATATCGCGGATCTCGTAATATTCCTCCATGGATAGTTTCTCTTTTTTCCAGGATATATATGCGGCGCAGATGCTGCCGAGAGCCACACATTCCCCGTGAAGAAGTTTAAAATCCATATATTTTTCAATTGCATGTCCAAGTGTATGTCCCAAATTTAAGATTGCACGTTCTCCGTTTTCATAAGGATCACGCTCCACCACTCGCTGTTTACACTTGCAACAGGTTTCGATCATCTCCTCCAATGTCGCCGGATCACGGTCTTGGATCTCATATATCTTCCCCAGAAGCCATTCATAGAATGATGCGTCCATAATTAGTCCATACTTCAGGACCTCTGCCATACCGGAATAAAACTGCCTTGCATCCAGCGTAGACAGTGTTGCTGTATTAATATATACCAGTTTAGGCATATAAAAGGCGCCGACCATGTTCTTGTACTGGTCAAAGTCAACTCCTGTCTTGCCGCCGATACTGCTGTCCACCTGTGCCAATAGACTGGTGGGTATCTGGATCACAGCGATTCCCCGCATATAGATGGATGCCGCAAATCCCGCCAGATCGCCGACCACGCCGCCCCCCAGCGCAATGATACAGTCCTTACGGTCAAATTGATGTTCCACCAGTTCCTTTAATACAGCTTGTACGGTAACTAAGTTTTTACTGTCCTCTCCGGCTGTAAATGATGTGGAATAAACTTCTTTATATACCGTTGCGGCTTTTTCCATGACTGCATCAAGATAAATCGGTCCCACATTGGTATCTGTCACGATCATGCACCGCCTGTCGCGATATGGCTCTAACCCTTCTGCAAGCGCCTCAAAATCGTTTTCTATGACGATGTCATAGATGGGTTTTTTGTTCATAGTAATTGACAGTTTCGCTGACATGATATTTTCTCCTGTAATTTATTGGCTTTTCTCTAATCTTATCAATCAATCGCATTGATGTCAATCTCATTATTAAGTGCAACAAAAACAGCGACACTAAAAAACTATGTCGCCGTCTTTATATGCTGCCTATGTATCTAAGATATCTAATCAATCCTCAGAGGCACCAATCAGATCCTGAAATGCACCTGAAATCTCTACGCCATCCGGAACGATGATAAAAATACTATTGGAAATCTTCTGCATGATACCATTCATTGCATAGGTTGAACCCATTGCAAAATCCAGAATTCTTCTTGCTGTCTCCACATCAATATTTTCAAGATTCAGGATCACCGTTCTGCCGTCCAGAAGAGTATCGGTAATCGTCTTGGCATCTTCCATTGATTCTGGCTTAATACCAAATACATCACCGCTTCCTGCCGTATTGTTCTTTTTACGGCTGATCGGCATCGGTGTTACTTTCTGGATCTTCTTTTTGGGCGGTTCTTCTTCCGTATAATCTCTTGACGACTGTTTATAGGAAGGCACTCTTACAAGGTTATCATCGATATATTCTTCATCATCATAGTACTCATCATCAGGTTCTCTCATCTTAAATGCATTTAAGAAATCACCTATTGCTCCCATCTGTCAATCCTCCATTTCAATTAATCCTATGGTAATGATTACCATAATTATATTATGTAACTTAATTGAAATTATGTCAACTCTTTTTTTTAAAATTTTATTAAAAATATTAAAATATTAATAAGTTTATGAAATTTCAGCTATTCAAATATAAAATCGTCAGGTGATACCACTGAAGCATCCAGCACTATATAGTCATATTCATTGATGCCGCTGGGGGTATTCTTCTGTATAATGGCATATTCATCATTCTGGTACAGAATTACGATCTGGCGAAATTCCGCATATCCCTGATTGATACAATAGACACCCACCAGTTCTCCTACCTGGCTGACTGCGTTTTCGCTCATGGAATTTTCCATTAATAGATAATCCCCGATCTTTAACTGGTTCGTATCTACATAGATCCCTTCATCATTTTCGGCATATACTGATACCGAAACCACTTCTGAAGACTGCTGACCATCTTCCAGAAATGTCTTCCTCAGAAATGTTGAGTTATTGGCATCGATCCTGTCGATACGGTAAGCTTCCGGAACCACGTTAAACTGACGGTGATCGATTGCAGAGATAGGTATTTTCAACCCCTGTTCATTGTGGGTTACCAGTTCAATATCAATAAAGCGTTCGTTGCAGAAAGTTACAACAGAATTATTCAGGGAAAGGTAGGCATAGAATTCGTCCCCAAGCTGCTGTACCCTGATCCCTGCCCAGACCGTCTCCTGCGTGGATAAAAACTTGATTTCCACATAGGACTCACCCATCAGCTCTAAAGCACGTTTCTCTTCTAACGGAATAACCAGCGTCCAATTTTCGGAAGTGATCATCTTGTAGACATCCTGCCCTTGTTCAACCAGCGTGTTGTTGATCATCTGATGTTTTTCGTACTGTGCCGTATCAAACATTTCCGACGTAATCCCATTGTCTGAAACATTTTCATATCCATCCGTATGATAAACAACGTACCCTGCCTGAGGGGCACGGTTTAACTTTACCAGATCGAGATTGATATTGGCACGTTCTCCATCCAGTTCTTTTAAGATATTCATATTAGCCAGCTTCAGGATAGAACCGTCCATGGCATATAAAAAATCATATACTTTTGAAAAATCAGATTTATCAAAAGTGGAATTAAAATTGATGATATCTGTCCTGAGATTGGAAAGATCCTGATCAGATAAAGAGTTTTCTCCAAGATTATCCTGATTCAACAGTTCATCCAATGCGCCGCCTTCGTCAATAATATATAAAAGGTCGCCGGATGCAAGATGCTCGCCCTCTCTGGCCAGATAATTAATAAATCCTGTATCCGTACATTGAAATATCTTCTCTTCCCGGATGGCGATTCCTGTATAAACGCTGGAAATCGCCAGAGAACCTTCCCTCACCTGATAAGAAGAGATATCATTTCTGTTAATCAGTTTAAAAAACTGGCTGATGATATAAATAGTAATAATCAGAACAATAAATAATCCTATTTGTCTGTTATTTGTTCTTTGCTGCTTTCTTTGACTGCTCATTTTATTAAAATATATAACTGTTTATTTGGATCATTAAAGTGATACGATAATATCTGTACGATATTTTTCCGGTAGTTCGCTTTCATCCATTGCGATACTCATATACAGCGTAACATTCATACGATTGCTTAAATCAGCAAATTTATCAAGTGTTGCCAGAATTTCTTCCTTTTTTGCGGAAGCAATCCGTAAGAAATTATCGAAATAAAGCTGTTCTAAATCATGGTCTGTTGAAATGATGCCGCATACAAATCCATAAAATTCATCCGTCGTTGCAAAGTCGAACTCGGATACATCTACAAGTCTGATTTTATTATTCAGTTCATACATGTGTTTCGTATTCTTATCGAGATAAGCAATCGTACCATTTACCTTGGTAATTTCTTGATTTGCTTTCTCCAACAGCTTTGTTGTCTTTCCTTTTCCTTCATTTCCAACGATCAATTGAATCATGCTTCCATCCTCCGAATTTTTATATATTGGTATGTTAAAAAACAAAATTTATCATAAAATTATTATACAGTATTCTAACAGATAGTACAACTCATTTTTACAAGAGATACAAAGTTTTCAGTGTTATACAAAGCCAGTATTATCTCAGAATAACATCCTCGCAAAGCTGTCTCATCAGGTGATACAATTGTTCTTCATTGCCTGCTCCCATGACGACGCAGATATAGGGATTCATTGCAGCATCCGTAGCATACAGGATGATACATTTTCCGGCAGCCATGGTACTTCCTGTCTTTCCGCCAACGATTGTTACACCGGACGGAGAATCATAGATCTCTGACAAAAACTTATTGGTGGTCGTAATATCCCTGCTGCTTGACGTACCGTCAGCCAGAGTATATTCCACAGTATAAGAGGTGGTATTGATAATCTGTTGAAAGATATCATACTTCACCGCTGCATTAAAGATCAGATATAGATCATATGCTGTCGTATAATGTTCTTCATGGGACAATCCGTGAGGATTCACAAAATGTGTATTGGTTGCACCAAGCTGAAGCGCCCGCGTATTCATCATCTCCGCAAATGCCTCTTCAGATCCTGCCACATGCTGAGCCAGAGCCAGCGCCGCATCATTGGCGGAATATACCAGCATTGTATAAAGGAGATTCTGTACAGTAATCCGGTCTCCTGCCTTGAGGTTAAAGAGCTGTACTCCGTCCTCATAGATGGTCACATCGCCGATCAGCACAACGTCTTCCATATTACAGTTTTCCATAACGATCAATGCTGTCATGATCTTTGTTAAAGATGCAGGATTAAGACGTTCATTGGGCTGATAGGAATACAGCACCTCCTGATGATTAATATCATAGATGCACGCCGCATTCAGACCGTCCACGACTGCTGTGCTGCTATCCGTAATATCATTTGCTGTTGCGCAAAGATCAGAAGCAAATAAGGCAATTTGTGTTTGCGCTTCATTGGCCTCTATGGAAAAGCTGTCATTGGCCTGTAGTGTCCCATAGGAAAGCGGAATTTCTTCGGAAGCACACGCAGACAGCGATGATACTGTCAGCAAGACCAGAAATAGTGCGATAGATTTTTGGAAATGTCTATTTATATTCACGCCACTCAAATTCTCCTCGTTCCAGAGATTTTATCAACAATTCCGCAGATGCCAGATTGGTTGCCAGCGGAATATTGTGCATATCACACAACCTAACAAGATTGTTCACATCCAGTTCATGGGACTTCGGCGTCAATGGATCACGCAGGAATATGACCAAATCGATTTGATTATGTTCGATCTGTACGCCGATCTGCTGTTCCCCGCCCAGATGTCCGGCAAGATATTTATGGATCGTAAGATTTGTTACTTCTTCTATCAGACGTCCTGTAGTACCGGTCGCATATAAAATATGCTTGCTTAAGATACCGCGGTAAGCAATACAAAAGTTCTGCATTAGTTTTTTCTTTGCATCATGCGCAATCAACGCAATATTCATGCTTATATCCCCCTGTCTTTCTCCTGCTCCGTGTCCCTTATAGAGTTCAATGTATATGACAGATCAAAGATTGATCAAATCATCCTCTTTTCCGCTGCTTGTCCGTCTGCGGTTTCCACGCTGCAATGCTATATTTAAGACAAATCCCATTCCCATATATAAGCTTACCAGAGAAGTCAATCCATAACTGACAAATGGCAGTGGTATTCCGGTATTGGGAAGGATCCCGGTTGCAACCGAAATATTGATAAAGCTTTGAAAACATCCGATGGAGCCAACTCCACTACAGATCACGGATCCGGCGATATCATCCGCCCGCATAGCGGCCAAATAACATCTTGCGGTGATTGTCATCAGAAGCAGGATGACAGCACAGCTTCCGACAAATCCCAACTCCTCTCCAACGATGGCAAAGATAAAATCAGTCTGAGGTTCAGAAATATAATTACCATTTTTCACGGATCCCACTTCGTTATTATTCAGACCCTTACCCCACAGCTGCCCCGACCCTATGGCAGTAATTGAATTTTGCTGCTGATAGGCTGTGGTCAGGGAATATTTTTCAGGATTTAACCATGCATAGATGCGTTCCTGCTGATATTCTTTAATTAACGTCTGATCCGGCTGTAGTACGATAAACAGAAAGATAACGCCCACCGGAATCGCAACAGCAAGCAGACCCAATATGATCTTATAGCTTAATCCTCCCACGTAAAGCATAATACAGAAAATAACCGCAATCATAATGCTGGTCGACATGTCAGGCTGCTTGTAGATCAATGCCAGCGGAGGGAGTAGCAAAAGGATCATTTTTGCCAATGTGCTGAAAGTATTCAGATTATCCTTATGCTTTATTATAAACTGTGCATAAAAAAGTATCAATAGTATTTTTGCAGTTTCTGACGGTTGAAATCGAATTCCCGCAATTTCCAGCCATCGCTGGGCGTTATTGGACGACTGCCCAAAAAACTGAACCAGAAGCAGTAAACCGAGATTCCCTCCATAGATCAACCACTGCAGCTTCAGGATCAAATGATAATCCACACAGGCAATCGCCGCCATCAGAAATATGCCAAGGATGGCACCGCCAATCTGTCTGGTCTGTACGGATTCCTTGGCACTTCCGATTACAAGGATGCCTATCGTTGTCACTGCAAACAACAAGATAAGAAGTATAAAATCAAAATTTTTGAGATGGTACTTTTGTGGCATTGTAATAATACTATCCTTTAATCAATTTTATTTCGACCGTAATTCCAGAATCGGAATATTTGCCCGGATCGAAGGGATCCTGTTGCCCCGTTCCTGATTCTTTGTTTGTGTGATCTGTATTTCTGTGCTTTCCACATCGATGCGCATATATTTTGACAGAACACCGATAATATCTTTTTTAATCATTTCGATCATTTCCGGAGAACATTCCGTCCGATCAGAGATCAACAGTATTTTTAATCTATCTTTCGCTACGTGGCTTGATGAATGTCTTTTGAAAAGAGATAAAAATCTATTCATAGTCTGCTCTCCTTTCTACTATACACGATGGAAAATACCGCTGAATTTGGCCCATAAAGTAATGCTCTTGTCAAATTCCATCAGCGGAATATCTTCCCCGTTGACGCGCCTTGAAATATTCAAATATGCCTTACCCGCCTGCGTTGCACTGCCCACAAGCGGTTCCCCCTGATTGGTGGAAATCACGACATTCTCATCATCCGGAACAGCACCGATCAATGGAATCGCCAGAATATCAATGACGTCATCAATTGTCATCATTTCGCCGCGCCTGATCATATCATGCCTGAGGCGATTGATTACGAGTTCAATCTTCTCAAATTCATTGGCCTCTAAAAGTCCGATGATGCGGTCAGCATCCCGGATGGCAGAAACTTCCGGCGTTGTAACAACCAGTGCCCTGTCTGCCCCTGCAATTGCGTTTTTAAATCCCTGTTCAATCCCTGCGGGACAGTCTAAAAGAATAAAATCAAACTGCTCTTTTAGCTCACTGATCAGTTTCTTCATTTGTTCCGGTGATACCGCACTTTTATCTTTCGTCTGTGCCGAAGGCAGAAGATAAAGCGATGGATAACGCTTATCTTTGATCAGTGCCTGTTTGATGCGGCAGTTCCCTTCGATCACATCGACAAGATTATAGACGATTCGGTTCTCCAATCCCATAACAACATCAAGATTCCTAAGTCCGATATCCGTGTCAATAAGGACAACGCTTTTTCCAAGGGAAGCAAGTCCCGTTCCTACATTTGCGGTCGTAGTTGTCTTACCGACTCCGCCTTTCCCTGATGTAATGACAATTACTTCACTCATTTGGTCTCCCTCCAAAATTAATAATTGTCCCCTAAAACATGATTACATCGGTAATCTGATCACATCAGTAATCTGCTTACAGCCAATGGATTATTCTGTAATCCGTTTTAGTAATTCTTTGGTGTAAGGCTCTATGTTAATTTTATCATTAGATGCATAAGCAATCTGGGGCAATAACTTTGGCTTGATTCCCCAGCGGGGCTTTTTCGCAGGTTGATAGCAAAGAGGACCAATCCTAAGTTCCTCCGGTGCCATCTCCATAGCAAGGATCATCTGCTTAGAATCCTCTGAAGACTTGCCCCCGGCATAAGCCTCCCCATACAAACCGCCGAAAATAAAGATGCTTTTTTTAGATATGATCGTACATCCCGGATGAACATCGCCTAGGACGATGATATCCTTTTCGGAATCGATAAAATCCTGATTGATTACGGAATTTCTGATCAAACAGACATCATTTTGCTTATATTCTTCAGCTACGATACGGATGCAATGTTGGAATGAATCCGCTGCCTTGGAAAGGTCCACGAGACAGATGATATTAATATCCGTACATTCTGTAATAATATCGCAGAAACGATCCTGCTCCTCTTCCGTCAGTTCTTTCCCCTCAAATGACAGCGCCATCTTTGCATTTCCAAAAAATTTCCGCCCGTCGATCAGTTTTTGACGCAGTGCTGTTTCCAGATCTTCCACGCTGCACTCTTCGTCCATGATGATTCTAAGACCGTTGCTGGAACTTTTTATTTTGATCATGGTATTCATAATCGTCCTTTCTACCGTCAATCAGTTGTCGTGCTGCCGCCGACTGCCTCCGATGCCTCGCCGTTGATCAGTTCCGTATGATCCATCAGATCAAAATAATAAGTAAATACATCTTTTCCCAATTGTGCAGCATAATCGGAGGAATATCCATGGGCGATACGTACGGCTATCGCGATCTCCGGTGAGTTATAGGGGGCGTAAGCGACAAACAATGCATGATTGGGTTTATTTTCCGCCTCCTGTGCCGTTCCTGTTTTGCCGGCGCAGATTACGCCAAAATCATTATAATATGACTTGCGCTCGATCACCCTGCGCATGCCGACGTGGATCGCATTCCAAAGATCACTGCCAAGACTTACATAATTCCGTACATTTGGTGTATAACTGCGCAGTACTTCTCCCCGTGAATTCTGTACGGATTTGATCAGGCTCAACTGATATACCGTACCACTGTTGGCAATCGCTGTTATATATCGCGCGAGTCCTACCGTCGTATAGTTGTGATTGCCCTGACCGATCGCCGACGGTACCGGATACTGTGTCGATACCTGCGGCTCAGATTCGGCAATCTCTACCCCGGACTTTTCACTAAATCCAAACATATCCGCATATCGATAGATCCGTTCCATACCGACGCTGTCATTATAGCCTGTTCCACTGTTTGCAAGGCGGTAGCCTACCTCATAGAAAAAAATATTACAGGAATTTTCAATCGCGCCTGTTACGGCAAGCGATCCATGTATGCCGGTACATCTGGGCGGTGTAGTTCCGGCCAGCTTATCTTCAAACACTCCCTGACAGGTGATCGTTTCTCCAAGCGTAATCACACCCTCTTCCACGCCTGCCACAGCAGAGAGCATCTTAAAGGTAGATCCCGGTGCGGTACGCTGCTGTGTGGCATAATTCCAAAGCGGTCTTGACATATCACTGTTAAGCGCGGCTAAATAAGCGGAATCCGCATTATTGGCAAGCCGGTTATTGTCATAACCAGGATAGGATACTAGAGCAAGCACCTCTCCGGTATTTGGATTCGTAACAACGCAGGAACCGGAACACGGCTCCAGTCCAAGTTGTGCTGGCGTAATATCCAGATTAGAGATCAGAGATACCATAAAGCTATAAGACGATACCTGTCCCGAGTTCAGCTTGCTGATCCTTGACTGGTCAATCTGTATGATATCCTGTTCCCAAAGCAGCAGACATACCTGTTTTCCGTTAATATTGTCATTCAGAAGCATGTAACGATACAGCTTCTTGGAAAAATCATTATTATTAGCAAGATGTTCTATAATATAATCAATCAGCGCTGCATAGATCTCCGAAGAATCGGAATACTGGTTTTCCAGATGCAGCTTACTGATATCGATCCAGTTCTTGGAGATGGCATAGGTCAGGAATTCCCGAATACTGATGGATTCCTCCGTTTTCCATCTTTGGTAGACAGGATCTGTCTGATCTACTGCTTCCATATTCAGCACGCCATAATCATTGGAGGAAAGCATGGAGATGATAAAACTTTCATAGACCTGATACTCTTTGCTTAGGTCCCGATAAGCGGTGTCGCTTTCCATCATCTGCCTTCTAAGTTCAGAAAATACATTTTCCTGTTTACTCAGGAATGCCTGATAAACTGCTTTCTCCGTTTCCCCCGCATAATCTTTGGAAAGATGGTTGATATCTATAACATTATTATTAAACAGTGCGTAATAAACATCATAGATCGGGATCTTCACATTACGTCCGGTCTGTTCCACTTCCTTTTCATTAACGATACGGCTCACCAGGATTCCGGCGATCTTCTGCTCTAATAAATTATAGATCGCGATCTGGAGTTCACTGTCTATCGTCAGATAGATGTCGTTTCCGGCGATTGGCGGTATGGCATTCTGGACCTCTATGATCCTGCCAAACTTATCCACATAGACAGTTTCGGAACCTTTTGTTCCCTGCAGTTCGTTTTCCATGGAATATTCTATCCCTGTCTTACCAACAATGTCGGTAAGAGAATAGTTGGGATTTTCCAGAGACAGCGAGTCATATTCTTCCTGTGAGATCTTTCCGGTATAGCCGATGATCGGCGCAAAATAAATACTGTTATTGTACCTGCGGATCGTATTCTCCTCAATGGCAACGCCCTGCAGAATATCACTGTTCTCCATAATGACGGCAACGGTCTCTTCGCTGACATCTGTTGCCACCTCAGTGGAAATATATTTTTGGAAAGCATTTAAACTCAGATTATATCTGATGTTGACAATCTTTAATATCTCTTCATTGGTATAGCCCATGCCCATGACGAAAGCAGTCTGTTTGCCTTCTTCATCAGTAAAATAACCTCCGATTCCAAATTTATTTTCTCCGGCAAGATAGGCAATGACATCATCCGGCGTCGCAGTTTTTTCGGGATAGGTAAGCTCCTGTATTGTCTTTCTGCCGTAAACATCCGCCAGAAAACGAAGCAGCGTATTTCCCTCCACTGCATACCGGAAATTACCGTTTTCATCCAAATAAATTTTAAAATCACTGATGACCTCATCTCCGCTGTCCTCAATCATATGTATCATATTGTAGATGATCGTATTTAACGTAGCGTTTTTTCCGGTTCCCGATTCGATGGTATCCGTGATTGTCACACTATATGCCAATTCATTATAGGCCAGTAGAACGCCGTTACAGTCATAGATATTGCCTCTTGTACTGGGAATATCCACTGTTTTTTCAATACTGAGCGTAAAATTACTCATATATTCATCGCCATTCACGATCTGAAGCTGAAAGATTCTGTTGACCAATATGCCGGCAACGATAAAAAGCGATAGAAATAACAATGCAAATCTTGACAATATGAAGTTAATGACCTTTTCTTTCAAATCATATAACATCCGAATCGTCTCTCCTAAATTCCGCTAAAACAAACTTATATTCCAGAACCACCAACAGGGGATACAGCACCACCGAGATCCCGAGTGTATAGATCAGTTCCGGGAGGATGGTGTGCAGGATATATCCACCAAAATCAAAGTTTCCATTTAACAGATTAAAAAATACGTAGTCCACTAACAATACCAACACATTGCTTCCGGCGATTACTGCCAGCGGCAGTTTGAAATCATCATGTATGTAGTAGGTATTTAATTTACCGTCGAAGTAGCCGATCAGCATATAAACCAGTGCATAAAATCCCAGAACATCCATAAAAAAAATATCCAGTAACAGTCCGCTGAAAAACCCCAGAAAAATACCGCTATATTCTCCCCGTATCAATCCGTAGGTACTGGTCAGGAGGATCAACAGATTTGGTACGATCCTGCCATAAGACAGCTGGCTGAATACACTGGTCTGTAATAAAAACATAATCAATAAAAGCAATACTGCTGTTACTATTTTCTTCATAGTAAAGCTCCATTCTTGATCACCATTCTACTCGATCTCCGGCTTCATCTGGGTAATGACGAGCACTTCCGATAAATGTTCAAAATCTACAACCGGTGTGATATAACCCGATTTTGTTAGATTGTTGGAATCCATTTCCACCGAAGCCACATAACCAAGCAGGATCCCCGGCAGATATTTATCGCTGATATTTGATGTCACCACCTTATCCCCGATGCCTACCTGATTGTCTTCATCGATCAACTGGGAATATCTGATAAAACCATCTTCGATCAGTCTAAGATCACCGGAAACGATCAGGTTGTCCTGTGTATGCAGTACAGAGGCGCTGATGTTGGAATTGTTATTGATCACAGTCGTTACTCTGGCCCAGTTTCTTCCTGTCTCTGAAACCCTGCCCACAAGTCCGCTTCCCGCGATGACATTCATATCCACAAGAATTCCATCGTCGCTTCCCTTATCAATGATAAAGGAATCAAACCAATTGCCCGAGGACGCAGAGATCACTCTTGCCCCCACCTTTTCATATTCCGAATATTGCTGGTCCAGTTCGTACAGTTCCCTTAAGCTTGTCAGTTCATATTTATCCTGCATCAGCAGCGTATTCTCAATTTGAAGTTCATTGACCTGCTCCTGCAGCGCCTGAATTTCAGCTTGTAGTTCCTCAATGGTCTCCTTTTCACGGGAGGCTTCCACAAAAACAGTGCTGATGACCGTTATCCCCTTTTGAAACGGTACAATGATAAAACCTGCAATGTTTCCAAGAAATGTCCCTGTAATATTGGTCGTAAATGTTGTGAGCATCAACGCAATACAGAGCATGGAAAGCATAAGCATCACATACTTTCCCGGTATTTTCGGTTTTTCTGCTTTTCTCTTTACTATAGGACTCATATATATTAAAGAATCATTGCCTTTCTACTTATTTCCATCCAAAATCAGCACATCTGCAATTCTGTTATTTATTTTCAATGGTATACGCAAGGGAATGAAACTTCGGTTCGCGAATCACTGTCGCAATCCCCTTTGCCACACTGCCCAACGGTTCATCGTCCAGATTCACTTTCAATCCGGTCTGTTCCTCGATCATCTCTGCAAGATGTTCCACCTGGCTTGCGCCGCCCGTCAGGTAAATACCGTTTCGATAAATATCTGCACCCAGTTCCGGCGGCGTCCGTTCCAGAACCTGCTTGATATTATCGATAATTACATGAAAGCTTTCTTTCAAACAGTCATAAACCAGATCTGTTGAGATCGCTTTTTCTACCGGAAGACCGGTAATGATATTTCTTCCGTAAATGACCGCATTCTTATTTTCTGTGCCCATGACATGCATGGCAAACTTTACCTTCTCTGCCGTCTTATTGCCGATAAAAAGGTTATATTCTTTTCTTACCGCATTTTTGATCGCCTCGTCAAATTTATTGCCGCCCATTTTGATCAGCCTTGAGAGAACGATGCCGCCCAACGATAAAATAGAAATTTCTGTCGTATCATAACCAACATCCACGACCAGCACTCCCTGCGAAGTTTTTACATCGATGCCGAGTCCCAGACCGTCTGCAACCGCCTGCTCCATTACATAGACATGCTTTGCTTTTAAATTCGAATCCCTGATCAGATCATAAAAGGCTCTTTTCTCCACCTCCGTAATATCCGTAGGAACCGCAATATAATAATCAGCAGGTTTGATATTATTCTTACAGAGATCGGCAATAAAATACCGAATCAACGTATTCATGTTTTTAATATCTGCAATTACGCTTGCATTGACCGGAAAGGAGACCGTAATATTATCCGGCGCCTTTTCATACATGCTGAAGGCAGAATCGCCATATGCAAATAACGTATCCTTGCCCTCGATCGCTATCATATTTTTTCCCATAAAAAAAGTATCATTATTGGCATTGTATATTTTAATATTATTGGAACCCAGATCGATCCCAAAAGCGCTCACACCCAAAATAAAATCTCCTTTCTTTTGTGTATGTACATTTTATCCTATAAAAACCTGTATATGACGATCGCAATTGCAACGCCGATCAGGCTTGCAATCGTTATATTGATCGATAATCCGAAAGTGATCGTTATAATGCCGAGGTTTAACATGACCGGTGAAGTCAATCCAAACTCTCCTCCGTAGTTTAGCCATTCCCATGGAACATAGGTGCCGATAAACCCGCCGATCACCAGACCGGAAAGAATCATCACTAAAAGTATCCAATAGTTCTTTTTTTTCATACGTAACTCTCTTTCCTGTTAAATTCTCAATCATGATTTTAACATATTTTTCCAGAACTGTACATAAAATAGTTACAGGAAGTTTCCTTTCTCCTTCGATAGCATTCGACAGCATATTATATGGGCAATTTGATCAGTTCCTTATCCTTTAGATATTGCACTGTCTTAAGCATTCCATATTTCGCATGTTCAAAAGTAAGTCCTCCCTGAAAATATACCGCATAAGGCTCCTTCATTGGTGCGTCTGCACTGAGTTCGATCGAAGACCCGGAAATAAATGCTCCGGCAGCCATAATGACATCCGCATCATATCCCGGCATTCCCCAGGGTTCAGGGACTACATGGCTGTCCACAGGAGATGCTGCCTGTATCGCTTCACAAAATGCTGTCACAAGTTCCGGCTTTTCAAAGGTGATCGCCTGTATGATATCATGTCGTGATTCCGTTCCATTCGGAAGAACGGAAAATCCCATGCGTTCGTAAAGATTGGCAGAAAAAATAGCTGTTTTCAATGCATTAGCTGTTACTTTTGGAGACAAAAACAAGCCCTGATAAAAAGCGGGCAGGATGCCCAGGGAAGCGCCGACCTCCTTACCCAGCCCAGGCGATGTCAGGCGATAAGCCGCATTTTCCACACATTTCTTTTTTCCTGCGATATAACCGCCAATCGGAGCAAGTCCGCCGCCGGGGTTCTTGATCAGGGAGCCGACGATCATATCCGCTCCCACTTCGGAGGGTTCCGTCGTTTCTACAAATTCTCCATAACAGTTATCCACCATAATGATGACTTCCGGTTTAATGCTGCGGATAAAATGGATCAGCTCGCCGATCCTTGCCACGGAAAGGGTCGGTCTTGTCTGATACCCTTTGGAACGTTGTATGGTAACCAGACGCGTCTTATCATTGACGGCATTTCGGATACCTTCATAATCATATGCTCCGTCAGCCAACAGATCCACCTGACGGTAGCTGATGCCATATTCCGCAAGAGATCCGGTCGTCCTTCCATCAGCACTTTTGCTCTTGCCGATTCCGATTACTTCTTCCAGTGTGTCATATGGCTTACCCACAGGACTAAGTAGTTCATCTCCCGGACGCAGATTGCTCATCAGGGCAAGGGCAAGTGCATGCGTTCCACAGGTGATCTGCGGACGCACCAGAGCGTCTTCTGTTTGAAATACATCGGCATAAACACGCTCTAAAGTATCCCTTCCAAGATCATTATACCCATATCCCGTAGTTCCTAACAGACAGGCTTCACTGACCTGGTTCCTTTGAAATGCTTTTAAAACCTTAAGCTGGTTATATTCTGCCACCCGGTCGATCTGCTCATACCTTTCCTTTAGGGAATCTAGGATCGTCTGACCATAGTTATATACTTCCTCGTCGATGCTAAGGGAGCGGTACATTTCTTTGATCTTGTTCATATGCGTTACCTCTGTATTGTATAAGTATTGAATAAATATTTCATTAATTCCGACGCAATATCCTCCGCCGTGCGTTTGTCGGGATCGCAATCGATCCAGATAGCTTCCGGCTCTCTGCGGAACCATGTGAGCTGTCGTTTGGCAAAATGTCTGGTATCCCGTTTGATCGTATATATGGCTTCTTCTAATGTCATTCTGCCATCCAGAAAGGTAAGGATCTCTTTATAACCAAGTCCCTGCATGGAGACGTCATTTTCCGTCAGGCCCATCTCCTTTAATTTCTTGACCTCTTCTATGAGTCCCTGCTCCAGCATCAGATCGACACGCAGATCAATCCTTTGATATAGTTTGGCTCGATCCATGGTCAATACAAAATAATATGCTTCATAGGGTGAGACCTTCTGACGCTGCTCCTGATTATGTTCTGATATCTTTTGCCCGGTCAGGCGGTGATATTCCAATGCCCGGATAATGCGTTTTATATTATTGGGATGCAGGTTTGCGGCTGCTTCAGGGTCTGCTTCCATCAGTATCCGGTAAAGCGCCTCATTGCCCTTCTCTCCTGCAAGCTTTTCCAACTCATGGCGATAGACGTTGTCCGCTTCGTTTTCAGTAAAGTCGATATCATATAGGATGGACTGGATATAAAAGCCTGTTCCACCGACGAAGATTGGGATTCTGCCCCGTGCATAGATATCTTCCATTGCTGCTTTTGCCATCGTTTGGAAGCGTACTACATTAAATTCTTCGGTGGGTTCCAGAACATCGATCAGGTGATGCGGCACTCCCTGCATTTCCTCCGGTGTCACTTTTGCAGAACCGATATCCATATAGCGGTATACCTGCATGGAATCTGCAGAGATAATCTCGCCATTTGTCTTTTTTGCTAATATTATTGAAGTTTTTGTTTTTCCGGCTGCTGTCGGACCGGCGATGATAATAAGAGGCTTTTTTTTATCTGGCAACTATATTCGCCCTCTTTCTAGTTTTAATAGTGCGGCTTTTTTCTCCAGTCCGCCGGCATAGCCGGTAAGACTTCCATTGCTTCCCACCACCCTGTGGCATGGTACGATGATGGATACCGGATTACGTCCGACCGCGCCGCCGACCGCCTGTGCCGACACCCGTTCCAGTCCATCCAGCATGGCGATCTGCCTTGCAATAGCGCCATAAGTAGTTGTCTGCCCATAAGGTATGTCAGAAAGGAACTTCCACACCTTATACTGAAACTCTGTTCCCGTAAGATGAAGCGGCACCTGAAACTCCGGTTTCCTTCCTGAAAAATAGATATCAAGCCACTGTCTGGTCTGTGCCAGCACAGGTGTCTCTTTTTCCATGTAATGCGGAGCTAAGTTATGTGCAAAATATTTCTGTCCTATGAACCATAATCCTGTCAATCCGACCTCGTCCGCAGCAAGTAAAATGCTGCCGAGCGGGGATCTATATTTATCTGTATATTGCATATTTCACCGCATTTCCGCGCTGTATATAGGCGCATTAAAGACTGCTTATGACAAAAATGACAGAAATTCCTTCCTGCCATTTTATATCTTAATTATGTGTTTGATCCTTCGCGCTTCATTATATCTGCTTTACAGTCTAATGTCAATTCACAGATTTTTGATCAGATCCGCCTGGATTTCCTGATAATGTGCATCTATCAGTCCAAAATCCTTCTGCTTGTAATTCCAGCAGGCACGTCCAATGCCGTATTTTTCAAATGCAGCATGAATATCCTCAAACCATCTGAGTGTATCGGGAAGCGGCGCCTGATCGATCACGCCGTACTCTCCGCAATAAAGGTATGCGGCGTTTTTCTCAGCAGCTTCGACTGCGGGAGCTATCATTGCCTCCATGAATCTGCGGTCAACCCGATCCAGTGAAAATTCATTTAGTGCTCCCGCCAGATCCTTCTTTAGCAGCTTATTTTTTTCCATATATTTTGCTTTGGTATCCGGGTATCCTAATTCAAAATCCGGCGTCATGCCCTCCACCCAGTATGCTTTCTGATGGGTAAAAGCAAGCGGCTCATAAAAATGGAAATTATAAACTACCTTATCGTCATATGGTTTGGCGAGCTGTTTTACACTGGTCACGCTGTTATAGCAGACTCCGCCATAGATCACATAACTGTCTTTTGCCGTTTCCCTGATCGCCGCGATCGCTCGGTTGGCAATCTCGTTCCATGCATCTGCTACAGACGGACTGACGATCTCATTTAATAATTCAAAAGCGACGGTATTGCTGTGGGAACCATATCTTCCGGCAATTTCTTTCCAAAGTTTAATAAATCTTTCCTGTTGTTTTTCATTGGAAAAGAATTCTTCCAGATCGCCATGATCCAGAGGATCAAATGTATAGCCATAGGTTTTATGCAGATCTAAAACCATATGCAGACCATGGGTCTCACACCAGCGTATACAATTGGTAATATAAGCGTAACCATCCTCTTTCACGTCCCCATTCTCGCTCTCTATGATATCGTAATCAACGGGTACGCGCACATGATCCAGTCCCCATCCTGCAATCTGCTTGATATCTTCTTCGGTGATAAAAGTATCAAAATGCTCTTTCTCATAGCTTACACATTGTGAAAGCCATCCACCCAAATTCACACCTCTCATAAAACCTTCAAAACGCTTCATAATTACCCATCCCTTCCTTTCATTTTTATTTATTTTATCATATTTATTTGTCCTTTATATTGTTTTCCTTTTATTTTTATCACTATCATTACTTAAAATCAGAGACCACTTATCATAGGATTGATCGATCATACGATCCGTTTAAATTTCTTCTCGATCTCATATTTGCTCATGGAAAAGATCGTCGGACGTCCATGGGGACAGTGATACGGATTTTCCAGCGTCAGAAGCTCATCTAAAAGCGCATCCATCTCCGTAAGTGATACTTTCATATTCCCCTTGATGGAAGCCTTACATGCCATTGTTGCAATCCGCTGGCGGATGATCTCCGGCGTACCGGTCAGACCTGTTTCTGCCAGTTCATTTAATGTCTCCAGAAACATATCCTTCGGATCATTTAGATAAAGTTCTAATGGAATCGTACGGATTGCATATTCATTTCCACCAAATTCCTCTATTTCAAATCCCAGTTCTTCAAAATACTCCATGGCATCCAAAAGCAACTGATGTTCTGCACCAGTCACGGTAATGACAATTGGCGGATTGAGCTGCTGGCGATAGACATGATTCTCCTGAAGCTGTTTCATCAGTCGTTCATAATTCACTTTTTCATGCGCTGCGTGCTGATCAATGAAGTAGAGATTGTCCTCCAGTTCGAACAGCCAGTAAGTATCAAAAATCTGACCAATGATCTTATACTGCTTACGGGAACTTTCTGACAGAACGCGCTGCTTATCAAATAATTCCATCTGTATAGGACGCTCTACAAAAATATGGTCACGTTCTTTCAGAATAGGATTGTTTTTCTGGAAAGGTCTGGTAATCTTTCCCGCTGGTTTAGGTTCCAGAATTTTCTGTAGCATGGTGTTCTTCTCCGGCTGCATTCTGAAATCCGTCTGCCATTCCTGTTCCTTTCTATTCTGTTCAAACGGTTCCGGAGCATCCTTATGAATCTTCTTTTCCTCTTTCTCCGGCACCAGATCACAATCTGCTATCATCTCCCGTGCGGAAAGCGTATCTGCAACAGCCTTAATAATAAAATCCATAAATTGTTGTTGATCCTGAAACCGCACATCCATTTTTGACGGATGTACATTGACATCCACCTCCTGGGTATCCATCGTAATATGCAGCACACAGAACGGAAACCTGTGCTGCATCATATATGCCTTGTAGCCTTCTTCAATACCTTTAGCAATCAGATTGCTTTTGATATATCTGCGGTTGATAAAATAATTCTCAAAATTACGGTTTGAACGGTTATTGACCGGCGTTCCAAGATACCCTTCAATCGTCATTCCATCCTGTTCACTTATGATCGGAATGATCTCTCTCGCAGTATCTTTCCCATAGATACGATAGATCACTTCTTTCAGGTCACCATTTCCGGAAGTCGAAAATTTCACTTGTCTGTTCTGAATAAAAGTATAGGAAATATCAGGCCGGCTCATGGCAAGATGTTCCATCAGATCAGCGACATATCCCCCTTCCGTAGCCGTTGTTTTCAAGAATTTCCGACGTGCCGGTGTATTATAAAAAAGGTTGCGCACGACGATGGTCGTTCCATCCGGTGCACCTACTTCCTCAGACTCTTTTTCTGTGCCGCCCTCGATCACATAACGGTTTCCCATGAGGGCGTCTGTATGCTTACTGATGAGCTCTACCTTCGCCACCGCCGCGATACTTCCCAAAGCTTCCCCGCGAAAGCCCATAGAAAGCACTTTGCTCAGATCTTCCGCCGTATGGATCTTGCTGGTAGCATGACGCAAAAATGCATTTGGAAGATCCTCCTTCATGATGCCGCAGCCATTGTCAGTAACACGGATCAATTCTATCCCGCCATCCTTGATCTCTACCGTGATCGCATCCGCACCGGCATCCATGGAATTTTCCACCAGTTCCTTTACCACACTGGATGGACGTTCTACGACTTCGCCTGCCGCGATCTGGTCGATCGTATGCTCATCCAGAATATGTATGACCGCCATGCTTTCACTCCCTTCTCCTACCATCTGTTCTTCAGTTTATTCTGCAACCCGTATAATGTATTCATTGCATCCAGCGGCGTCATATTGGAGATATCAAGTCCCTTTAACTCCTCTATGATATCCTGATCTGTCACCGTATCAAATAAGGACATCTGCTCCAGATCCACCTCTTCATAATGCATCGGCGATTTCCGTTCTGATTTCTGCTCTCCCGCAATCGTCTGGATTTTTTCAATAATATCATTATCCGAAAGCTGTCCCACGATTTCTTTTGCCCGGTCGATCACCATATCCGGCACACCGGCCAGCTTCGCCACCTGTATTCCATAACTCTTATCTGCACCGCCACGGACAATCTTTCTTAAAAATACGATATCGTCGCCTTTTTCCTTCACTGCAATACAATAGTTATTGACATTGTTCATCCGGCCTTCCAGTTCTGTCAGTTCATGATAATGCGTTGCAAAAAGCGTCTTGGCTCCCAGCAGCTTTTTGTTGCTGATATGCTCTATGACAGCCCATGC
Organism: uncultured Lachnospiraceae bacterium; assembly: GCA_947174185.1. Lineage (GTDB taxonomy): Bacteria > Bacillota > Clostridia > Lachnospirales > Lachnospiraceae > NK4A136. Next base: position 23,949 of record CAMWHY010000017.1, read on the forward strand.
GATAGAAAGCCCGTCAAATGTAGAAGTACCACGCCCGATCTCATCTAAGATCAGCAGGCTGTCTGCTGTTGCATTCCGAAGTATATTCGCTACCTCATTCATCTCGATCATGAAAGTAGACTGCCCGCTTGCCAGATCATCCGATGCGCCTACTCTGGTAAAGATACGATCCACGATGCCGATCTCTGCCGATTTGGCAGGAACAAAGGAACCCACCTGTGCCATCAGTACGATCAGCGCCACCTGACGCATATAGGTTGATTTTCCTGCCATGTTGGGACCGGTGATGATGCTGATACAATTTTTCTTATTATCCAGAAAGGTATCATTATCGATAAACATATCGTTTTCGATCATCTTTTCCACCACAGGATGACGACCACCCTTGATGTTGATAATGCCCTTGGTATTCACCAGAGGACATACATAGTGATTTCGCTCCGCAACAAAAGATAATGACGCATAGACATCCAGCTGTGCCACTGCCCGGGCTGTTTTCTGCACCCGGTTAAGATTCTGGTCGATCTCATCACGCAGGGCGGCAAATGCATCATATTCAAGGGCATACAGTTTATCCTCTGCATTGAGGATCATATCCTCCAGTTCTTTTAAACGCGGCGTTGTATATCGCTCTGCATTGGCAAGTGTTTGTTTTCTGGTATAATCCTCCGGCACGAGATTTTTGTAGGAATTCGTCACCTCAAGATAATATCCGAAGACCTTGTTATATTTAATCCGCAGGTTTTTTATACCCGTCCGTTCCCGTTCTGTGGCTTCCATCTCTGCAAGCCATGTTTTTCCCTTGGTCTTGGCACTGCGCAGCTGGTCAATATCTGGATCATATCCTTCCTTGATGATACCGCCGTCCCGGGTGCTGATTGGCGGTTCTTCCACAATGGCAGCTTCAATCTTTTGACAGATATCTTCCAACGCATCAATCTCTTCATAGATCGTATGTAAGAGCGTATCCTCAAACTTTTCTAACAAAAGACGTATAAAGGGCAGCATTTTCAAGGAATTGCGAAAAGCGATCATATCACGGGGATTCACTGACTTATAACTGATCTTTGCAAGCAGTCGTTCCAGATCATAGACTGCGCCCAGATATTCTCTGATCTCATCCCGTTCCATCGGTGCCTTACATAGAGCAGATACCGCATTTTGCCGCAGAATGATCTCCTCCAGCCTGATCAACGGCTGTTCAATATAACTTCTAAGCATTCTTGCGCCCATAGCGGTCTTGGTTTTGTCCAAGATCCAAAGCAGCGTACCACGCTTCTGCTTTTCCCGCATCGTCTCGCAAAGTTCCAGATTCCTTCTGGTGGAACTGTCAAGCAGCATATATTTACTGTTGATGTATGGGTCAAGGCGTGTAATATGGGAAAGTGAGATTTTCTGCGTTTCATATAGATACTGCATAAGCGCGCCTGCCGCAATCATCCCTGTAGCAAAATCATCGATTCCTAACCCTTTGATAGAAGATATATGAAAATGCTCCTGTAAAGACTTCTGGCAGGAAGCTTCCTCAAAATACCACGAGTCGATGTTGTAAACGGTAATACCAAGACGGTTTTTCAGGGTGTCCATATCTATATCGGAAACCATAAATGCATCATTGCAGATGATTTCCACCGGAAGCAGCTTTGCAATCTCATCCATCAGCCTTTTTGTATCGTTCATCTCGGTCAGACGGTATTCTCCTGTTGTAACGTCTGCAAAGGAAACGCCGATCTTATCGGGAAAATAAACAACACTCATGATATAATTGTTTTTTCCTTCTTCCAGCGCCTGCATATTCAGATTCGTTCCGGGCGTAACGATGCGGATCACTTCACGTCTTACGATCCCCTTTGTCGTCGCAGGATCTTCCATCTGTTCACAGATCGCAACCTTATAGCCGCTGGAGACCATTTTATTCAGATAGGTATCTACCGCATGATATGGCACGCCGCACATCGGAGCTTTTTCTTCCAGACCGCAGTTTTTTCCGGTCAGGGTGATTTCAAGCACTTTCGAAGCAGTCAGTGCGTCTTCATAAAACATTTCATAGAAATCACCGAGCCGATAAAAAAGAATACAGTCCGGATATTCCTTTTTTGTCTCCATATATTGCTGCATCATGGGAGTTAGTTGCTGTTCCATAGGTCCCTCTCTCCGATAAAGTAAAATCCCTTGTTTTCTATTAATTTTACCGTACAAAATGTTCCGATCAGCTCTGCTCCGCCCGGAAAATGCACCAGCAGATTGTTAGAAAGTCTTCCGGTGACCATACAAGGGTCATGTTCATTGACTTCCTCTACTAAAACTTCTGCAATTTTTCCGGTATGCTTTAACGTCTGCTGTTTGGCTGTCTCCTGCACTGTTTTTAAGACGCGGTCAAACTGTTCGGAAATTTCTTTCTCTGACATAACACTCGCCATTGCCGCCGCCGGAGTACCGGTACGTTTGGAATAGATAAACGTAAAGGCATTGTCAAAGCCGACTTCCTCGATCATTCTGATGGTATCATCTACATCTTCTTTGGTTTCTCCCGGAAAGCCTACGATGATATCTGTCGTAATGGAAAGATCAGGGATCTCCGCTTTTAGTTTTTTTACCAGTGCAAGATATGCTTCCCGGTCATATCTGCGGTTCATTTTCTCTAAAATCCTGCTGCTTCCCGACTGCAGCGGCAGATGCAGATGACGGCAGATTTTTTTAGAATCCCGCATTACTGCAATCAACTCATCCGACAGATCCTTGGGATGCGATGTCATAAAGCGGATTCGGCGGATTCCTTCGATCTGCTCCACTTGTTGTAGCAGCTTTGCAAAAGTGATATCTTCCGAAAGTCCCTTCCCGTAAGAATTAACATTCTGACCAAGAAGCATCACTTCCACAACACCTTCCGCTGCCAATGCCCTGATTTCGTCGATGATCTCACTGCTTGCACGGCTGCGTTCCCTGCCTCTGACATACGGAACGATACAATAACTGCAGAAGTTATTGCATCCAAACATAATATTGATACCGCTTTTAAACGGATACTTCCGATGCGTCGGCAGATCCTCCACGATCTGGTCTGTCTCCTCCCAGAGATCAATAATCTGCCTCTTTTCCTCTAACATAAGGCAGAGCAGTTCTGCAAATTTATAGATATTATGTGTGCCAAAGATCAGATCTACCTGGGAATAACTTTTTAATATTTTCTCTATCACTGTCGATTCCTGCATCATACAGCCGCATAAAGCAATCTTTTTGGCAGGGTTTTTCTTTTTCATCGCAAGAAGCGTCCCCAGTCTTCCATAGACGCGCTGATTTGCATTGTCGCGGACTGTGCAGGTATTATATATGACTAAATCCGCCGTTTCTTCCTCAATTAGTTGATACCCTGCTTCCAGTAAGATTCCGCATATCTTCTCAGAGTCGCGTGCATTCATCTGACAACCGAATGTTGTAACACAACAGGTCGGCTTCCTGCCCAGATCCCTTTCCAGTTGTGCCACCAGTTCTTTTGCATGCAAAACAGCCTCCTTTTGTCGGAGGCTTTCTTCTTCGGATGTACGCTTATGATCTGTTGCCTTTGTAATTTGTTTCATGTGTAATCACCATACTTCTCGCGGTCTGTATACGATTCCGCACACCGTTCCTATTTACTTACGGATCTGTCCGTTTCCATGCACTTTATACTTATATGAGGTCAGTTCTTTTAAGCCCATCGGACCTCTCGCATGAAGCATCTGCGTACTGATTCCGATCTCTGCACCAAAGCCGAATTCATAACCGTCCGTAAATCTTGTGGATGCATTGACATAAACGCACGCCGCATCCACTTCATTTAAAAACTGTTCCGCATGCTGTGCATCCTGCGTAATGATACATTCTGAATGTCCTGTATTGTAACGATTGATATGCTCAATCGCTTCATCGATGGAAGCTACCGTTTTGACAGAGATGATATAATCCAGATATTCTTTGCCGAAATCTTCTTCCGTAGCTGGCTTACAGTTCAACAATTCTACTACTGCTTCGTCTCCCCGGATTTCCACACGTTTTTCCTGTAATGCCGCCGCGGCCTCTTTTAAGACGGTATCCTTTACTGCCTCATGCACCACCAGAGATTCACAGGCGTTGCACACACCGATCCTTTGTGTCTTAGCATTTAAAATAATCTCCTTAGCGATCTTCGGATCAGCAGAGTCGTCAATATAAATATGGCAGTTCCCGGTACCTGTCTCAATCACAGGAATACGGCTGTTTTCCAAAACGCTCTTAATCAGTCCCGCACCTCCACGGGGAATCAATACATCAATATCATCAACCATCTGCATCAGCTGCAGCGTCGTCTCCCTGTCCACTGCTTCCACAAAGCAAATGGCATCCTCTGTTACACCACAGTTTTTTAAAGCCTGCCTAATACATGAGACAATGACTGCATTGGAATGAATGGCGTCGCTTCCACCCTTTAAAATCACGGCATTGCCGCTTTTAAAACATAATCCGAATGCATCTACAGTCACATTTGGCCTTGCCTCATAGATAATACCGATCACTCCCAGCGGCACCCGGCATTTCTCAATCAGCAAACCATTGGGTCTTTCTATTCGCTCTATCACTTCACCGATGGGATCCGGAAGATGAGCAACCTGCACCAGCCCTTCCGCCATGGCTGCAATCCGTTCATCAGTCAGTCTAAGCCTGTCGATCAGTGCAATGCTAAGTCCCTTAGACGTTGCTGCCGCAATGTCATGGGCGTTTTCCAAAAGGATATGTTCATTGTTTTCCACCAGGACTTTTGAAACTTCCATTAACACTTCGTTTTTCTTTGAGGTACTCAGTTTTTGCAGTTCATATTTTGCAGCTTTCGCAGCCGTGCACAACTCTACTAAATCCATCTTGCCTCTCCTTCTCCATTCAAAGTAACCACTCCCTGCTCGCATATGATCTCATCCATGCGGATATCGTGTTCTTCATGTGGGCAATCCTTCACCATCTGGATACTATAGCATATCCCCGTCTTCCATAAACCCGGGTAATCCGCCAGATAGCGGTCATAGAAGCCTCTTCCATAACCAATACGATAACCATCCCTGCCAAATACCAGTCCCGGTACAATAATCATTGCCTCCATATTTTTAAGACTGTTCTGAAATGCTCTGCTGGGATGATATGGCTCTTTGATGCCACGATAACCGTCGGAAAGTTCCGAAAGGGAATTCACTTTATAAAAATACAGATTATCGCCCTCTACCTTGGGATAATATGTATTTTTTCCAGCCTTTTTCGCAGCTTCAAAGAGATAACTTGTCCTGGTTTCAGAGCCATAGTTGCAATATAGAAGAATATGCTGCGCTCTGAAGAAACGCGTGGAGGATGTAATCAACTGGCAGATCTTCTCACTGTAGCGTATCATTTCCGGCGGTGAAAGATGGTTGCGCTTTGCTTGTATTTCCTTTCGCAGAACAGTTTTGTTCAGATTATTTCCGTACATATCCATTCTCCATACTTCGATTTTTTCCCGCAGCTGTTTTACGTTTCTCTTTCAGATTGCTGATCGTTCCGTCAGCATTGACCACATCGATCTGATCTAACTGTGCCTGTAGATTGCCACGCACACTAGCGATATACTCCTGACGAAGCTGCTTTTGCTCCGCTTTTTCTGTATCAGTCAAACCTTCTCTTTTCGACTTGTGATACAGTTCATTAATACGTTTTATCTTTTCTTCCATGTCTGCCATAATCAATCTCCCTTACCGCTTCAGCTGCGATGCAGATTTTGTACAAAATCCTTTAAATAAAAATTCTCATCCTTATGTGCCTTAAAGAAGGTTCCGATGTCCCTGCCATCCATAATCCTGTGGATCACCCTGATGTCGCTGCTATTTGCAATGATCATATCTGCACCGGCACAGGTCGCAATCTTCGCCGCGATCAGTTTTGTATTCATTCCTCCCGTACCGCAGTTAGAACCTGTTTCTGTCGTCCCCATATTCATAATATCATCTGTCAGCTCTTCTACAACACTGATAAACTTAGCTTCCGGATTGTTTCTTGGATTGTCTGAATACAAACCGTCAATATCCGATAATAGAATCAGAAGATCCGCATCGATTAGCGCGCAGACGATTGCAGAAAGTGTATCATTATCTCCGATTTCAATCTCATACGTTGCAACCGTATCATTTTCATTCACAACAGGGATCACGCCCAGTTTCAACAATTCTGAAAATGTATTGTGGGCATTGAAACGATTCAGATCGTCCACGATCGTATTTTTAGACATTAAAATCTGTGCCGACACCTGATTGTACTCAGAAAATAATTTCTGGTATATCATCATCAGCCTTGCCTGACCGATAGCGGAATATGCCTGTTTGACTGCGATTGGATGATCTTCTTTACCGATATGGACTGCTTTTCTTCCAGCAGCGATTGCACCGGAAGTAACAAGCACTACATCCTTCCCCTGATTGCGTAGATTACAGAGCTCCCGTACCAAAACTTCCAGCTTAATATAATCCAAATCACCGGTCTCTGCATGCCGCAGAGACGAAGATCCAATCTTGACAACGATTCTTTTTTTATCTGAAATTGCTTCACGCAGACGATTCATTTTAACCCTCGTTTTTTATCTAATATTTATATTCATTATGTTGTAGCACATATGGATTTATTATACAACATAATGACCTTTTCTGCAACTTTTACCCCATCTAATGCAGCGGAAGTAATTCCTCCTGCATACCCTGCACCTTCCCCACAAGGATACAGCCCTCTAATATTGCTCTGAAAGTCCTCTCCGCGAATCATTTTGATGGGGGAAGATGTACGGCTTTCGATTCCGCACAATATGGTATCCGGTCGGTCAAAATCATTCATAACCGTTCCAAAATATTGCATGGCATCCTTAAAATCCTGAGAGAGGCTATCCGGCAGGACGCCGCGGATATCTCCCCACAGATACTGTCCCTTTACTTTCGGCGACAATTTATTCTGCCTATTTTCTGTATCCTCCCCGGATGATACTGCGGTAAAGTCCGACAACCTCTGCAATACAAGTTTTCCATCACCCTGCATATAAGCACTGTGTTCCAGCTCCTGCTGAAAACGCATACCATCAAAAATACCCTCGCCGTAATCTGTGTGATCTACCGTCACAACGATTGCGCTGTTGGCATTGCCCGAATCACGCCCATGATAGCTCATCCCGTTCACGGCTGTTTTTTCCGGCTCGCTGGAGGCATTGACGACATATCCTCCGGGACACATGCAAAAAGAATAGACGCTCCGCCCGCTTTTTACTGTATATGACATTTTGTAATCCGCCGGAGGCAGATGCTTTTTCTTCCAACCTTCTCCATACTGTACTTCATTGATCAGCTCCTGACTATGCTGCACCCGTAACCCCACTGCAAAAGGTTTATTTTCCATTTTTACGCCCTGATCATATAACGTCAGGAAAGTATCCCTTGCGCTGTGTCCAATGCATAGGATACAACAGTCCGTGCCAATGATACGTTCCCCCTGCCGGTCCATCACCCGGACACCGCAGATCTGATTCTGCCTGATCACCAGTCCCGTCATCTTTGTTTCAAAATAAAACTCTGCCCCCATAGCGGTCATATGATCTCTCAGTCTTTTCACAACGACTGCCAGTAGATCTGTTCCGATATGCGGTTTACTCAAAAAAAGGATTTCCTCCGGAGCGCCATGCTCCACAAAGGTCTTTAGAATATGATGGATTCGACCGGTCTTATCCTTCACCTGCGTCTGTAGCTTCCCATCCGAAAAAGTGCCGGCTCCACCCTCGCCAAATTGAACATTCGTATTCTGATCAAGCTTTCCCTTAGCCCAGAAATCTTCCACTGCCTGTTTTCGTTGTTCCAGACATTTTCCCCGTTCTATCAGGATCGGACGCAGTCCCTGACAGGCAAGCTGATAGCCGCACAGCAATCCTGCGGGGCCTGTACCTATAATGACCGGACGATCCTGAAGCTGTTCCCTGCCCTGCATCTTAAACACAGGCGGCTGATAAATAACCGGATGATATGCTGTAACAAAAGTACTCTTTCTGGATTTCAGGATTCTTGCTTCCGTCTTCTCATCTGTCAGCGTCACAGCTACACGGTATATCCAATACAATTTGGGCTTCTTTCTGGCGTCCAAGGATTTTCTCAAGATTCTCCAGTCAACGATCTCTTTCAAGGAGACATGCAGAAGTTTTAAGATCTGCTTTTGCAAAAATTCCTTTTCCTCCTGAGTCTGTTCTGAAACTAACATTTTTATCTGATCGATCTGTAACATCCCTATAACCTTGCCTTTCCTTTGGCTGCTGATCCGTTCTTACTTACTGCAATGATGCTGCGGCGCTTCCACCCGCAAGATATCCTGTCGCCGCCGCAAAATGAAGATTATATCCTCCGCAGGCTCCTGCAACATTTAGCATCTCCCCTGTAAGATAAAGACGCTCTACGAGCGTCGAAGCCAACGTATCATCTACCTCAGCTAAGGGCACACCCCCTGTAGATATCTGGGCATGTCTGTAATCATTCAATTGTTTCACCCTGACACGAAAACATTGAAATTGATCCAGCAATGCCTGAAAATCCCGGTCGGATACGGAATCGATACTCTTTCCGGGAGCGATATTTTGATTTTTTAATAACATTAATATCAATTTTTTATGTAAGATACCAGTAAAAAAATCCTCCGCACTGCGATGTTTCATCTGATCCCGCCGGGAAAGCATCATCCTGTTCCATTCATCCTTTTTCATGTATGGGATAAAATTCAGCAAAAAACAAGCCTGCTTTCCTTCCCGGAATGCCTCTCCCAGATATCTGGTCAGTTGGAATACAGCGATCCCGGAAAGTCCCTGATCAGTGATCTGCAGTTCCCCATCCTCCGTCGCTGTCACGATATTATCTAATAGCAGCGAGATACGTACATCCGTCCTGACTCCGCTGATCCCTTTAAAATAATCTCCCATGCAGATCGTCTGAACAAGCGCCGGATCACAGGGCAGAACTTGATGCCCCAGCTGCCTGCAAAGTGCATAGCCATTTTTATACTGCTCATCATAAACGCCGGCCATTCCTCCACACGCAAGGATAACCGCATCTGCAGAAATCTTTTCCTTATGTTCCACAGTCTCTATGATAAACTGGTTATTTTGTTTTTTTATGTATCCGGCCTCATAATCGGTCCGGACAGTTACTCCCTTTTCTTCCAGTTTCAGCCGCAAACAATTCAGTACGGTAGCCGCCTGCCCGCTCAACGGATAGACACAGTCGTTTTTCTCTTTTGTCAATAGCCCCAAGTCTTTCCACAGTTCTTCCTCGCAGGGGCTGTAAGCATTCAATATTTTTTTCAGACGTTCTACCTTATCTGTCAGATAATAATCTTCATGCAT
>CAMWHY010000018.1 GCA_947174185.1 uncultured Lachnospiraceae bacterium
AACCGTGACCACTGCTCCATTTCCTTCTTCCTGAAGTCCATTCGGTGTCAGATACAGAAAATCATACCCATACTCCTTTGACGCCTCTGAAAAAAATTGCCTTAACTCTGACTCCTCTGGCACCTGATCAAAGCCTATCCGATAGGTGCTGGTGGTACTGGCGTTCATAATAGAGGCGCTTAGAGCCATACTTCCGATAAAAATCAGCGGATAAAGAATCAGCGGAACAACAATCATCATCAGGATGGTTTTCTTATCCCTGAGAATATCCGTCATTTCTTTTTTATATAATGCAGCAATAATCTTTTTATTCATCCGCTTCGCCTCCCATCCCCTCAATCAAAGCCCGGAAGGTCTCGCGAAGATTTGTAGTATCCGTCTGCCGCATCAGCTGCTCTGGTGTTCCTTCGGCAATGATCTTCCCCCGATAAAGCATCACAATCCTGTCGCAGAGATACTGAGCCTCCTCCATATAATGCGTGGAATAAATCACGGTTTTTCCCCGTTCCCGTTCCTTCTTCATAAACTGTATGATTGATTCACTGCTGATAATATCAAGTCCCAGGGTCGGTTCATCAAAAATATAGATCTGCGGTTTATGGATCAGGCATCTGGCAATATTGGCACGCTGTGTCTGTCCGGTGGACAGACGCTCGATCCGGTTATCAATAAAGGATTCCATGTCAAGTACAGCGCAAATCTCCTTGATCCTGTCCTGCTGCTCCTCTTTTGGAATCCCGTAGATTTCTGCAATCGTGGAAAGCATCTCCCTTGTACTAAAACGGTGATACAGTTTTGTATTGCCGGACAGATAACCAACCATCGTTTTGATCCTGATCTGGTCTGTGATCTCCCCACCTTCCTGATCACTGATCACGACCTCTCCCTCCGTAGGCTTCATCAGATTACCGAGCATACGCAGCAGCGTGGTCTTACCGGCGCCATTGGGCCCTAATACCCCAAGGATCTCCCCGGCATCCGCCTGCATGGTCACATGATCCACTGCATAAAATTCGAAGGACATTTTTTTATTCACGGTCTTTTGTTTCTCATCCTTTACTTTCCTGAATTTTTTACTTAATCCTTCAGTTCTGATCATACCGCTCCTCTTCTTTCATAATCTTCTTTAAGTAATCTTCTTATGCCTTCCGTTATTTTTCACTGCCATACTTCTTAATATAAAGATCCGGACGGCGTTGCCTGGTGCGCTCTATGGACTGCTCCAGACGCCATTTTTCAATATTCGCATGATGACCGCTCAGCAGTACCTCGGGTACCCGCCTTCCCATCCATTCCTCCGGACGGGTATATTGGGGATACTCTAACAGTCCGTCGTAAAACGACTCTGTTGTGGCAGATTCCTCATTGTTTAGCACTCCAGGCACCAGACGCGCTACCGCATCCATCATGACCAATGCCGGCAGCTCTCCGCCGGTCAGGACATAGTCTCCGATCGAATAGTAATCCGTAACGATCTCCTCCAATACCCGCTCGTCAATTCCCTCATAGTGTCCGCACAAAAAGATCAGTTGATTTTCTGCTGCCAGTTCGGCTGCCGCCTGCTGATGAAACGGTTTCCCCTGAGGGGTAACGTAGATAACCTTCGCTGTCTGCCCGTTCATTTTCCCTTTGACTGCCTGATAGGCGTCATAGACTGGCTGAGCCTGCATCAACATCCCTGCTCCACCGCCATAAGTATAATCATCCACGCGGCCATGTTTATTGTTCGTATAATCCCTGATGTTAATGGTTTCCAGCTCGAGTATTCCATTTTCCATGGCCCGTTTGATGATACTGGTGTTCATAGCCTGTTCGATCATCTCCGGAAATAATGTCATACAATAATATTTCATAAAGGTATCCAAATCTTTCTTCTCACATTAAACCATCCATCACATGCACCTGCACATACCCCGCTTCGATATCCACCCGCAGCACGCATTGCCTGATGGCGGGCAAAAGCAATTCTTTTCCATCATTCATAAGAATCTGATAAACATCGTTCGCCCCTGTCTGCAACACATCTTTCAGAGTTCCAATCTCCCGATCGTCCTCATCTATGATTTTCAGACCAATCAGATCCGAAATATAATATTCATCCTTCTTCAAAGGAGAGGCATATTCCCGGCTCACATAAAGCTCTTTTTTTCTTAACCGTTCTACCTCATCCCTGTCATTAAATTCTTTAAATTTGATCAACAGCAAATTTTTCTGATGCCTTACGGACTCCGGATGAACGATCCTTTTTTCTTTGCCGTCATCCAAAATGATCTCTTTGATCTTTTTGATACGTTCCGGTTCATCCGTCGTAGGAAATACCTTCACTTCCCCACGTACTCCATGAGGCTCTGTGATCACGCCGATACGGAATATGTCTTCCAAATGATTTACCATGCCTTTCACGCTAATAACCATGCCTTTCCATAGCCTGTGAATTTGGGCCGCAGGCACAAATTTACAAAACGAATTAATTCGTTTTTGAAAAACTCTTTGATTTTTCAATCTAAAGGCGCAAGCCAAACAGCTTGCGCCACCAAAATGCAGCCGACGCTGCATTCATCTTATTCAACGATTTCAACATCTACATAAACATCTTCCTGCATAGATGCAGCCTTAATTACGGTACGAATTGCTTTTGCAATCCTTCCCTGTTTGCCAATCACCTTTCCCATATCAGTAGGGGCAACATGAAGTTCTATCGTTGTATGTTTTCCATTTGTCTTTTCCGTGACCACAACCTCATCCGGCTTTTCTACCAGCGCTTTTGCAATCACTTCAACCAATTCTTTCATAAGCCACCTCCTATCAAAAGTCTGTCCAAAACAAGGTTACTTCTCAATGCCTGCAAGCTTGAAAATCTTATTGACAACTTCTGTAGGCTGGGCGCCGTTATTCAGCCACTGCTTTGCCTTCTCAGCATCTACCTTGTATGTGCTGGGATCTGTGTTGGGATCATAGGTTCCGATCTCATCGATAAATTTACCGTCTCTTGGTGATCTGGAATCTGCAACAATGATCCTGTAGATCGGATTTCTCTTTTTTCCCATTCTTGTAAGTCTGATTTTTACTGCCATTTTTCTTTCCTCCAAAAAATATTTAATATTGTTTATTTAAAAGGGAAACCGCATTTTGCGTCCTTTCCTTCCTCCCATACCGCCGAACATCCCCGGCATCTGTTTCATCATCTTCTGCGACTGTTCAAACTGCTTGATGAAACGGTTTACTACCGAAATATCCACACCGGCGCCCCTTGCGATTCTGTGCTTTCTGCTTGGATTTAAAAGCTTCGGATTAGACCGTTCCTGTGGCGTCATGGAATATACGATCGCCTCGATCTGTGCCAGCTGCTTTTCATCTATCATAGATTCGATATCGCCTAACTGGTTGCCACCCGGCATCATCTTGAGGATATTTGCAAATCCTCCAAGATTCCGCATCTGCTTCATGGATTCCAGATAATCATTAAAGTCCAGCTTGCCTTTCTTGAGCCTGCCCGCCATTTCACGTTCTTTATCGGCATCCATATCGACATTGGCCTGCACTTTATCGATCAGAGTCAGCACATCGCCCATTCCAAGGATCCTGCCTGCCATACGATCCGGATAAAACTGCTCAAGATCAGACAGCTTCTCGCCCATACCAACATATAAGATGGGCTTTCCTGTCACCGCCTTAACAGACAGGGCAGCACCGCCTCTGGTATCACCGTCCATTTTGGATAATACGATACCGGTTACTCCGATCTTCTCATCAAATTCCTTCGCAACATTCACCGCATCCTGTCCGGTCATGGCGTCAACTACGAGAAGCGTCTGATGAACTTCCACTGCCTTCTTGATCTTTTGCAGCTCCTCCATCATCCCTTCATCAATATGAAGTCTGCCGGCAGTATCTAAAATAACCACATTGTGTCCATTCTTTTCCGCATGGGCAAGGGCATCCTTCGCAATCTCCACCGGATTATGATCCGTACCCATGGAAAAAACATCCACTTCCTGTTTTTTTCCATTGACGATCAGCTGTTCTACAGCCGCCGGACGATAGACGTCACAGGCCGCCAAAAGCGGCTTCTTGCCCTTTAATTTCATCTTTCCGGCAATCTTCGCTGTCGTCGTTGTCTTACCTGCACCCTGAAGGCCGCACATCATGATCACGGTGATTGCTTTTCCTGGCTGAAATACCAGTTCTGTGGTCTCAGAACCCATCAGCGTGGTCATCTCTTCATTTACGATCTTGATCACCATCTGCCCGGGATTTAATCCATTCAAAATATCCTCTCCTACGGCACGCTCCTCCACTGATTTTACAAACTGCTTAACGACTTTAAAATTAACGTCAGCCTCCAAAAGCGCCATCTTGACTTCCTTCATTGCAGACTTTACGTCCGCTTCCGTCAGCCGCCCTTTGCTCCGCAGATTCTTAAATACATTCTGAAGTTTTTCGCTTAAACTTTCAAATGCCATATAAAACCCTGATCCTTTTCATCGCCACAATATCACTCACTTCACTATAAAAACATAATATTCATATCAAATTACAGGCTTCAATCCAAACCCTCATAAAGTTCATCAATAATCGCGTTGATTTCCCGTTTATGTTCTTTATCAGCGCTTTCGCATTCCATAAGGCTATTGACCAGTTCTTTTAACTTCGCGATCTTTTTCTTATTATCAGCGAACCGCTTTACCAGATGCAGCTTTTCTTCGTAATCAGCCAGAGTCTTGTCACAACGCTTGATCAGGTCATGTACACCCTGCCTGCTGATCCCTTTCTCTGCCGCGATCTCGCCCAGAGAAAGATTGTTATAAACCGCCGCCTCATAGATTTCCTGCTGATGCTTTGTCAAGAGCGGACCATAAAAATCATATAATATTCCCTGTTCGATGATCCGTTCCATGTTCCAAACCGCTCCCAACAAATAGAAACTTTCAGCACTTTGTCTATCATACACAAAAGAAAACAGACTGTCAAGTATTTTTTCTTGACAGTCTGCGGTGCAGCAAAAACCCACTGCACTGTCCCTTTCCTCATAATATAGTTCCTTTAGAAATTGACATTATGAACCTTTCAATCAAAGCATTGTTTTTTATAATATATTTCACCCCCCAAAGTAGCTACCATTAAATATTCTCCGGTATATTCTGAATTTTGAAGCCAAATAACCTGATCATAAAATATTTCAGGCCACCAATAGTCTATAAATGGAAATTTGATCGACGAAAACGCGACCAATTTATCTTCTACTGAGACCCATGCACCCTCTCCCTCTATGCCTAATCTATCGATTTCCTCTATTTCCTTTGGATCTCTTACCATGATGTAATAATTATCTCTGTAACATAATATCCGACTTCCATCCTCCTGACGTATGTAATAGCCTCCAAAATGGTCTCCTCGAATGCAAAAAAGGATAAAGGTTATCGTACTGTATAATAAAATTACGATTCCAAAAAATATTCCCAAAAACTTCAGAAAATATTTACACGGCTTTGTCAAATAAAATTTTTTCATAATTAACTTTAGTCCCTTTTTGTTTTTCATTTAACCAAATATATTATTACTTCCTGCAGAAGGATTAATAATTATATCTGATTCTTTTGTAAACATTACCGTCCCGTTATTTTACCAATAGTCCAAAAGTCTATGACAATTTTCCACTGCACCAGTCTTCCCTTATTTTTTTCTCATCAAATTCAGGAGCATATACTGCTGCTTTTTCACACAATACACGTATCACATCTTCCGGTTCCTCAAGCGCTTCCGCTATGTCTGCTTCTGTGTTTCCTTTGGCAAGCTTCTTGCAGACAAGAAGAAATAATTTTAGCTCGATACCCTGTCTGATTCCCTCTTCCCGCTCGCTTCTCATATGCTTCTCTTCATCATATTCAAATATGCTCACTGCTATCGCCTCCGCTCGGTTCCTAATTAGGAAGTCTGCCAGAATATCATTCCTGATGCAATAGTCCACTGCCTTTTCTACCGCTTCTTCATAAGTCATCATACTGGCAAACCGTCTTACCTGATCAACATACTGTGCATATTCTTCTAATAAACGGCACGCTTTCATTAACTCTTGATTATATCCCCAATTGATGTTATATACTGTCACCAACAGTTCAAGTTCAGGCTGTTCCTGTTTCTTTAAAAACGCATCCGATAACCGTAAAACCTGCTTCACCGGCTGAGGATCAGTTCCATTATAGAAAACCACAAACCTTGGGGACGGCAGTCTGACCAGTTTCTGCCCATATAGGTTTTCGTCCTTTGTCAGTCTCTGCAGTATCGTTGTGACATAGGTCAGATCCCTCAGCGGCATGTTGGGATTCACTGTTGACTGGTGTTCATAAAGCATCAGTTCAAAACCGAATACAAAGGAAACGTCATTTTTATAATTCATGTATATCGCATTTTCCAATGTCGTGATCTCAAGGTTGTCCACTTCCGTATAAGCCGTTCCATTTACTGCATTGTAAAGGCTCAGAAGATTTTCCCTGTGGTTGAAAATCATACGGAACACGGTATCTTTATAGCGCCGGCGTGCTTTCGGCTTCTCTACCGTATTCTGTTTTTCTGCCGCTCTCCGCTTCGATGATTCCTTCTGCTTTACGCTTTTTGCCGCCTTTACCATTACTTTTCGTTTTTTGTTCATTTTTTGTCCTCCTGTATTGCAGAAGAACTTTTTTCAGAATCTCCTGCTTATTTAAATAGTGAAAGTGAATAAAAGCATGGATTTTCTGAAAATAGAATTAGATAAAAGATTTGTTTAATAGAAAAATATGCTTTGAATTATGGTAGCATGGAATGTGTGGAATTGCAAATAGAATTTTCTAATTGTTTATCATTAAATAGCGAGCAAAATAAGACCGGAAAGGTATTAATTTATATCTGCTTCCTGTAATAATCCTTATACCCTTCCCCATAAATCTCAGACGCGCTGGCGATGATCAAAAAAGCATGGCTGTCAATATCCTTTATGATTGCCACTGCATTCGGCGCCTGCCGTTTGCGCATGATACAAAGCATAATCTTCTTATCTCTTCCGGTATACGCCCCCTGTCCATGCAGATACGTAACCCCTCGTTGCAGTTCCTGCATAAATGCGCCTGCGATTGTTTCCGCCTCATCAGAAATTACAAAAATCATTCTTGCCTCTTCGCTTCCATACAACACCAGATCCAGTACCCTTGAAGTCACAAATACTGTCAATGCTGCAAATAGAACTGTATCCACAGACCCGAAAACAAACAGGGACAGGAAAACGATGATGCTGTCAATGATAAAAAAGAATGCCCCCGTCTTTAAAAACGGATAACGATTTCTTAAAAGCTTGATCACAATATCCGTACCACCAGTTGTCGCTCCCAGCCGCAGGATCATCCCGATAGCCACAGCATTGATCGCGCCTCCCGCCACAGCCGCAAGAAACGGTTCTCTTGTCCATGCCCCGCTGATTTCAAATAAATTGGTAAAAAAGGAAATCCATACAAGAGTATATATTGTGGATGCAGTAAATTTAAATCCAAATTTCCAGATACTCAACGCCATAATCGGAATATTAAACAAAAAGATCAGCGTACCCGTGTCAATGCCTACCAACCGGTTGACCAGGATCGCAATTCCCGTGACACCACCCGGCGCAAGATTATTCGGATCAAGGAAGCAGCTAACGCCAAAAGCATAAACAGCAGCAAAAAGGATTAGCAATAAACCTCTCCCGACCAAAGTCCTGATCAATGATTTTGTTTTTTGCTTCACTGAAAAATCTGCCTTCATAGGATTAGATTATCCTGCGAAGACAGATTTCATTCATTCCACATTCAACTGCCTGCTAAAATAAATACTGTTTTTCTTTCTAAATATTGGTTCGAGACGAATATCTGCTCTTTAGATATTCGTTTGAACAAATATCTGCTTTTTAGATATTTGTTCGGGGCCAATATCTTCTTTTTAGATATTGGTTCTAACTAACTTCGGCTTATAATTCTCCTGCTCCAGCCTCGCCAGTATCCTCTGCTTATGCTCCACACCAAATGCCTCGATCGTGATCCGCAGTTCCACAGCAGCGTTACGATTGGTCGATACAAACTGGTTATGCTCCAGCTTAATGACATTGCCATTTTCTTCCGCAATAATGCCCGCCACTTTGCAAAGCTCGCCTGGCTTATCTGGCAATAGCACGGATACCGTAAAGATACGATCCCTAAAGATCAGACCCTGCTGAACCACCGAGGACATCGTTATGATATCCATATTGCCACCGCTTAAAATAGCCACAATCTTTTTATCTTTAACATCAAGATGCTTGAGTGCAGCCGCCGTAAGAAGTCCGGAATTTTCCACGATCATCTTGTGGTTTTCCACCATATCCAAAAAAGAAACGATCAGCTCCTCATCCTCCACGGTGATGATATCATCCAGATTATCCTGAATATACGAAAAAATCTTCGATCCGGGCGTCTTGACCGCCGTACCGTCAGCAATTGTATTGACCTGTGGCAGCGTCGTCACCTCACCGCGATTAATAGACGCTTTCATGCAGGCAGCCCCCGCAGGCTCCACGCCGATTACTTTGATCTTCGGATTTAACATCTTTGCCAGAGTGGATACACCCGCAGCCAGTCCACCACCGCCGATGGGAACTAAAATATAATCTACCAGCGGAAGCTCCTTGACGATCTCCATCGCTATCGTCCCCTGGCCTGTCGCAACCGCCAGATCATCAAAGGGATGAATAAATGTGTATCCATGTTCCTCCGCCAGTTCGTATGCACGTGCGCATGCCTCATCATATACGTCGCCATACAGAACCACCTCTGCACCAAAATTCTTTGTACGGTTCACCTTGATCAAAGGTGTCGTTGTCGGCATAACGATCGTCGCCTTCATATGATTGCGCTGCGCCGCATAAGCAACACCCTGCGCATGATTTCCCGCAGAAGCAGTGATCACTCCTCTTTTTTTCTCTTCTTCGGACAACGTGCTGGTCTTATAATATGCGCCCCTGACCTTATAAGCTCCCGTAAACTGCAGGTTCTCCGGTTTGAAAAATATTTTATTGCCTGTTAGATTGCTGAAATACTCGCTATAGACCAGCTTCGTCTCCAGCGTTACCTGCTTTACGATCTCGGATGCCTCCTCAAATTTCTCCAGTGTCAGCATTCTTTCTTCCATTTCATTCGTATCCATATGATGACCCGCCTTTCATAGTTTTCTTTACCTTATTACAACCATTTATTTTCGCTTTTTCTATCCCATTACTTTTCTTTCAATTATATTTTCTCTCATTTTATTTAGCCATGATACAGCGCCTTATTTTATTCTCCAATTTCTTCCTCGTCTTCGCTCAAATCCACATCAAACAACGCATCTACAAAACGGTCAGAATCAAATTTCTGAAGATCTTCAATCTTCTCTCCCACACCGATATATTTCACCGGAATACCAAGTTCCGACTGGATAGCAACCGCAATCCCGCCTTTGGCAGTACCGTCCATCTTTGTCAGTATGATCCCCGTCAAATCTGCCGCTTCGGAAAATTCTTTCGCCTGCATCAGCGCATTCTGACCGGTAGTAGCATCCAGCACAATCAGATTTTCTCTGTGGGCTCCCGGAAATTCCCGGTCAATGATCCGGTTCATCTTCTTTAATTCTTCCATCAGATTCTTCTTATTATGCAGACGTCCCGCAGTATCACAAAGTAAGACATCTGCCTTTCTCGCCTTTGCCGCATTGATCCCGTCAAAGATCACGCTTGCCGGATCAGCACCTTCCACACCACCTATCATTTCTACGCCGCTTCGCCTTGACCACTCCGCCAACTGCTCTCCTGCAGCCGCACGGAACGTATCTGCCGCCGCAATCAGCACGTGCCTTCCCTGTGCCTTTAAGATCGCTGCCAGCTTACCGATTGAAGTCGTCTTTCCGACGCCGTTTACCCCAATCACAAACACGATGGAACGCTTCTGTTCAAATTCATATGCCGTCTCTTCCACACGCATCTGATCCTTAATGGTCTGAACCAGCAGCGTCTTACAGTCCTCCGGTTTGGAGATATGCTGCTCCTTTACCTTCTGTTTCAAGGCATCAATGATCTCCTCCGTTGCATGAACGCCGATATCTCCCATGATAAGGATCTCTTCGAGCTCCTCATAAAATTCTTCATCAATCTTTGTAAATCCGCTGAATACAGCATCTATGCCGGAAACAATATTATTTCTGGTTTTTGTCAAACCTTCCTTCAGACGTGTAAAAAAACCTGTCTTCTTTTTAGGCTGTTCTTCCTCTGCTGCCGAATCGTCTATCCCTAATGCATCCTCTCCGTCCGTATCATTTTTTGAAGCAGCTTCCTCCGTTTTGCTCATGTCTACACTATTTTCTTCTATTTTGGGCAATCCTTCTGGGAGCTCTCTCAATATCTCTTCTGGATTTTCCTCAGATATCCCTTCCAGATTCTCCTCCAATATCCCTTCTGCGTTTTCCCCGGATATTCCTTCTGTATTTTCTTCAGACATTTCTTCTATATCTTTCTCAGATATTTTTTCTGAATCTTTCTTCTTCCCAAAACCAAACAGCATCCGGTCAATCTCCTTTCTAAATCACTGCCGCTTAAACAATGTTACATTTTATAAAATTACACTTTGCCTACATGATCCACTTCAATCGAATAGGATATATCTCAATTACAAAATGCGCTTCTTTCATATCCGTTGACGGATGAAGTTCCGCAACATCTACATTGACGCCATTCAGCGTCGTCTTATCAAAGTCGTCACATTCACCATAAACAATATACTGGGCAAATATATACTCAATATATCCGTCTTCCTCCGGTTCAAGAGGTCCGGTTTCAAATGGCTTTTCAATATCAACTCCCATATTCAGCAGATAATCTGCAATCAGCGGATAGGAGGAATTGATTTGCTCAATGTAATTCCGGCAATAAGCACATTGGCATAAATCATCCGTACTCAATTGTTCATAGTATTCTCTCGTCTTTACCACATTCATGTACGGCTAATCCAATTCCTTATCAATCAGATTTACGCTCACCAATGCCGAAACGCCCTTCTCCTGCATGGTAATACCATACAGCCTGTCAGCCTTCTCCATCGTTCCACGTCGGTGCGTAATCACAATAAACTGCGTATGTTTTGTCAGCTTATGTAGATACTGTGCAAATCTGCCGACATTACTCTCATCCAATGCCGCCTCAATCTCATCCAGCAGGCAGAACGGTGATGGTTTCAGATTCTGGATGGCAAACAACAGCGCAATCGCCGCAAGGGATTTCTCCCCACCGGACAGCTGCATCATATTCTGCAGCTTCTTCCCCGGCGGCTGTGCGATGATCCGGATGCCTGCCTCTAAAATATCCTCATCCTCCATCAGTTCCAGCGTACCCTTACCGCCTCCAAACATCTCCTTAAATACCTTATCAAATTCTTTGCTGATCTCGGCAAATTTCTCCGTAAATTGTGCCCGCATTGCCTGATCCAGTTCCTCTATGATACCGATCAGCATTTTCTCCGCTTCCACCAGATCGTCATGCTGTTTTTTCAGGAAATCATACCGTTCCATCACCGCCTTATAATCTTCAATGGCATTAACGTTGACATCCCCAAGACGTTTGATACCGTCCTTTAACTCCGCCACGCTTCTCTTTAAAAACACAAGATCTGTCATCGTCTCATCGCGAAGCTCAGTAGCGTCCCTAAGTGTCAGCTCATACTCTGACCACATATAACCGGACAGTCCGTTTAAGGTATCCTCCAGTTTTTCCTTCTGGGTCTTCAGACGGTAGATTTCCTTATCCAGTCCCGCGATCTTATCATTCAATTCCTCACGAAGTCCGAAGAACTGCTTCTGTTTGGACGTATATTCTTCTTTCTTCTCCTGCATCTCCTTTAAGCGGATCTCTGAATCTTCCTGCGTTGTATAGGAGGCGTCCATGGTCTGTTCCAGATTTTTAATATTCTCTTCCTTATCCGCAATATCCGCCTCGTTTTGTTTCGTCGCCTGCAGAACTTCTTCCCGTTCCGCTGCATACCGCGCCAGTTCTTCTTCCAGACGGTTCAGGTTCTGCTGTTCAAATTCCTGTTTCTGCAGCGCCTTCTCCACCTCGACATCCTGCTCTGCCACGGACGTTGCGTGGATCGATTCTTCCTCCCGCTTATTTTCCAGATTTCCCTGTTTTTCCGTAATCTGCGCTTCTAATGTTTTCTCCTCTTTGGCAGAATCCTCCAGCTGTTGACTGATCTGTCCCTGCTGTTCCTTGATTTCACTGATCTGTTTTTCGATCTCCGCCTGCTCTGCTTTCAGATCGTCTACTCCATGCACGGTTTCATCGATCCTCTCCTGAGCCTTGATGAGGTTGAGTCTCGCTGTGTTCTGGGCGATAAACTGATTCTGGATCTTCAGCTTGATCTCCTCAATTCCGATACGCAGCTTATTCCTTTCATCCTTGATCTGTTCGATCTGATCCAACAGCGTATTGATCTGTTTCAAAGAAGCCTTCACCTGCTTGTCCAGCTCATCCATCTCACGCCTTCGGCCCAAAAGATTGGAACTATTCTTATATGCACCGCCGCTGATCGCGCCGCCCGGTACTAAAAGCTCCCCATCCAGCGTAACCATTCGGATACCATAATCGTACTTTCTTGCAATCTTTAACGCCTGATCCACATGATCAATGACAACGATCCGTCCAAGCATCGCCTTAGCTACATTCCGATAATCCGGCTCTGTAGAAACGATCTCATCCGCCATGCCGATGACGCCCTTCTCCTCCAGAACTTCCGGCGTCTTAAATTCCTGCGGATGCTCAATACTTGTCAGCGGCAGGAAAGTAGCGCGTCCGAATTTATTCTCTTTGAGGTAATTGATCATCTCTTTCGCGGTTTTTTCATCCTTGGTAACGATATTCTGAATATTACCGCCCAGGGCAGTCTCTATGGCAGTCTCATATTTTTTTTCAACTTTAATGATATCTGCTACTACGCCAACGATCCCCTTATTGCTCCCTTTGCATTCCATAACTTTACGGATGCTGTTACCATAGCCCTCGTATCGCTCCGTAAGATTAGTAATAGCCTCTAACTTTGTTTTATCCTGATGATATTGTACCTGAGCTTCCCGAAGCCGACGATCCGTTTCCCCAAGTTCATCATGGATCTGTCCGGCACGTTCTTCCTTTTTCTTCTGCTCGTAATTTAGTTCTTCAATCTCCTGATTGACTTTTTCAAATTCCTCTTTTAATCGGGCTGCAATCTCCTGCTGTTCCTCTTCATTAGATTTCGCTTGCAGGAATTTAGAATTCAGTTCTGAACGCCGGATAGCGATCTGCTCCAGCATCGTGTCATAACGCTCCTTTTTAGAGCGGATGGTGGCACGCTCATTGAGCGTCTCGATAATCCGGTTTTTATCCTTCTCAATGGACTCATTGATTTCTTCGATTTCTCCCTGAACCTTCTGCAAAGCCTCTCTTACAACATTACGTTTTGTTTCCAGTTCCCGAAGCGTCTCGTCTGCCTGTCCCTTACTTTCCGCAAGCAGGGCGCATTCCTTTTCCTTTTGACCGATATTTTCCTCAATACTGCCAAGCCTTGTCTTAAAATGCTCCATATTATTCTTCGCAGAATTGATCTGCTCTTTTAAGACATTGATTTCACCGATCAACTTTGTCCTGATGGAACTGGTATTACTCAGGGAATTGCGCGTCTCCTCGATCGACTTCTCAAGTTCTTCGATCTTTTCCTGCATTTCATCGTATTCCTGCCGGATATTTTCAAACCGTTTACTGTTCTCCTGATATTCGTCCCCTGCAATCTTCAATTTCTCAGTGACAGCATCCATCTGCTCTGTTGTATGCGCATTTTCCAAAAGGAAATAATTCACATCCAGCTTTTTCAGTTCCTCTTTTTTCTTAAGATATTCCCTTGCCTTTTCTGACTGCTTCTCTAATGGTCCGATCTGTTTTTCCAATTCTGCAAGAATATCATTGACACGAATCAGATTCTGTTTCTCATCCTCCAGTTTTTTCTGTGAAGTACTTTTTCTTTTTTTATATTTAACGATCCCCGCCGCTTCGTCAAACAGTTCCCGTCTTTCCTCCGGCTTACCACTTAGGATCTTATCGATCTGCCCCTGTCCGATAATGGAATATCCTTCCTTACCAATACCAGTATCATAAAACAATTCATATACATCCTTTAAGCGGCACACTGTTCCATTTAACAGATATTCACTTTCTCCGGAACGATACAGCTTTCTCGCAACCGTCACCTCATCATAAGAAATATTCAGCTGATGATCCGCATTATCCAACGTGATCGCCACATAAGCATAGCCCAATGGTTTTCTCTGCTCTGTACCCGAAAAAATAACATCCTGCATGGATGCTCCCCGAAGCTGCTTAATCTTCTGTTCTCCCAAAACCCATCTGACCGCATCCGCGACATTGGACTTACCACTGCCGTTCGGTCCTACGATACCGGTAATCCCATTATGGAATTCAAATACAATTTTATTGGCAAATGATTTGAATCCCTGTATCTCAATACTTTTTAAATACATATGAACAGACCTTGTCCCTTTCCCAATTCCTTATCTTAAAAATTTTTGAAATTTAATTATTCTTGAAATTTTTTAATGCCTCATACGCCGCCATCTGCTCTGCAGCCTTTTTATTTCTGCCACGTCCAAGACTGACCTTCTTCTGATCGATCATAAGTTCCACTTCAAATTCCTTCTCATGCTCCGGTCCGCGCTCACCGATCACCTGATACCGGATCGTACCATAACTTCCTGACTGCACCAGTTCCTGCAGTTCGGATTTATAATCTATAAACGCTTTTTCTTTTTCCTCTATATTTGTCAGGATATACTGCATGATGAAATGGCTGGCCGCTTTTTCGCCGCCGTCCAGATACAGCGCGCCGATCAATGCCTCCATAGCGTCAGAGACAACAGACGGCTTTTTACTTCCCCCATTTGCCTTTTCCCCTTTTCCAAGAAAAATAAAATCACCCAGATCGATCTTTTCTGCCGCAGATGCCAGGGCAGATTCACATACCAAAGAAGCCCGCATCTTCGACAACTGTCCCTCCGGCACCTTAGGATACTGCCGGAACAGATAAATACTGCTTGCCTGCTCTAAAACCGCATCTCCCAAAAACTCAAGCCTTTCATTGCAATTGATCTTTCTAATCGACCTTTCGTTGGCATAGGAGCTGTGCGTCAATGCCTCCCTGACCAGATCCTTCTCCTGGAAGTGATATCCAATCCGGTCTTCCAGCTCTTTGATCCTGCTTTCCTCATCCATATCAATCCTCTATGTCCTCTAATTTTTACTTCATCGACCACCTATCCGGCATTACCAGTCACTCCATCTGTTCCTGCATCACACGGACAGCATCTGCCACGGTAACGATCTTGTCCAGATCGACTGCCCGAAATTTTTTCTCCGTTTCCTTTTCTATATACTGCATCATCTGCATCATATCTATAGAGTCTGCTCCCAGATCCAAATCAAACTTACTCTCCATGGAGATTTCCGTCTCATATACCTGAAGCACTCTTAAAATCGCTTCCTTTAGTATCTTATATTCCATTATCAATCATTTCCTATCATTAGTTGTTGTCTGATCTTTCCATTGATATCCTGCTCTTTAAATGTCCTACACTGCAACAGGGAATTTTTGATTTCAACCGATTCCGAACTACCATGCGTCTTGACCACCAGTCCGTTTAATCCAAGCAGGGGTGCACCGCCGTGCTCCTTCGTACTAAAGGATTTCAAGGTATCTTTCAAGGTAGGCAGCGCCAAAGCTGCACCAATCTTGCTCTTTAAGTTGCTCTTTAAGCCCTCCTTAATCTTCTGAACCAATACGCTCGCTGTTCCCTCATACAGCTTTAATATAACGTTACCAACAAACGCTTCGCAGACAATGACATCCGCATATCCATTGGGAATCTCTCTTGCCTCAATACTTCCGATAAAATTAATATCATCGCACGCCTTTAATAATGGAAATGTCTCCTTTACCAGCAGATTACCTTTTTCCTCTTCTGCGCCAATATTAACGATGGCAACCCTCGGCTTTTCTATTTTTAGTACATGCTCACAATAGATACTTCCCATCTTGGCAAACTGAACCAGATTATTAGGCTTTGCATCTACATTCGCACCACAGTCAATCAAAAGGGAGCATCCGCTGGCAGTAGGAATGACGGGTGCCAATGGAGCACGGTCAATGCCCTTGATTCTTCCAACGATCAGTTGTCCACCCACCAAAATCGCACCGCTGCTTCCTGCAGAGACAAAAGCGTCACAGGTTCCGTTTTTCACCAGATAAAGAGCTTTTACAATCGATGACTCTTTCTTTTTCCTAATCGCCATAACTGGTGGTTCAGCTGTCTCAATCACCTCGTCTGCAGGTACGATCA
The DNA here is from genome assembly GCA_947174185.1 of uncultured Lachnospiraceae bacterium. Taxonomy (GTDB): domain Bacteria; phylum Bacillota; class Clostridia; order Lachnospirales; family Lachnospiraceae; genus NK4A136. The sequence continues at coordinate 16,444 of CAMWHY010000018.1, forward strand.
GCATACGTCTGTCATCGTATTGATATTTGCCCAGTTCTTCCTGAATCGTCTTCTCCCTGCCAACCAGATAGACTACCAGATCCTCCGATTCCGCCAACGCGTCAACAGCGCCCTTGACAATCTCCACAGGCGCATTATCGCCTCCCATAGCATCCAATGCAACTTTTACAACTTGACCCATTTTTCTATACCTCGTTCTTTTTATTGCATACGCGTAAAAACTCATCTTCTATAATACTAAAAAAAGCAAGAAAAATCAAGAAATTTTGCAACTGGTATAAAGTAAAAAAGAGCCTTCCCTATGGGAAAACTCTTTTTGTATCATTCCAAAACAATACGGATCTTAGAAATCCATTAATCAACAGAAATGATCTCTTTCTTATTATATGCGCCACATGCCTTGCATACCCTGTGAGGAACCATCAAAGCACCACACTTGCTGCATTTAACTAATGTAGGAGCGCTCATCTTCCAGTTTGCTCTTCTTTTATCTCTTCTTCCCTTGGAAGATTTATTCTTAGGACAAATTGACATCTCATTACACCTCCTGCCGTATCTTTTTCTTGCAACCTGTTTCTAAACCACACTTATGATATTATAACCATGTCCATACCATTTGTCAACAAAATTTTCGAATATTTACTGTTCTGTCTTTTGTCCTGCATTTTCCTCTCCGCTTCCTGCAGGATCCGATGTCTGTCCGGTTGGAGCATTCTGCGGTTCTGCCGGAGTCTGTTCCGGTAAAATTTCCTGTGCAGACGGTACTGGAGGCACCGGCGGCACTGGAGGTACTGGCGGGATACTGCCCATCTGAGGCATCGTATTCTGTACCGGCGGAATTCCCGGAGTCTGAGGCATCGTATTCTGTACTGGCGGAATTCCCGGAGTCTGAGATACATTCTGCGTTGCAGCCTGCTTCTTTTCCTTTCTATCGGCAGATGCCAGCCTAATAATCGCTACGATGATTACCAGCAACACTATCACGCCGAATATTACGCCGACGATCTCTCCAATGATTAAGAAATTGTTGTTTTCTTCCCGATCACGATCCCTGTCGTCCTCATCACGGTCTCTGTCAGAATCACGGTCATCCTCTACCACCTCAGGTTTATCCTCCTCCGGTTCCTGTACGACCTCTCCACTGTCTGTCTCCTCAGCGGGATCCCTGCTTTCCTGCAGTCCCAGATAATAACGAATATTATTAGCATATACTTCAAATCTTGGATTTTCGATCGGATTGTTCAGCCCTGTATCAGCCAAAACATCTGTATAAGAATCCACCAAACCTTTCTCTACCAGATCAAGATATACGCCAATGCCTTCCTCCCTGTCATCTAATATCACATCCCACAGTTCTTCCACTGCCGCCATGGAAACCGAATAGCTGACATAATACAAAGGCGACTGGAACGTATGAGGAATCTCCACCCATTCTGTAATTTCATCAGAATCCATAAAACCATACATCCCCAGATAATAACTATTGTTAAAATCCAGCGCGCCATATTCCTCACAGCAGTTATAATAAATCTCGTTCAACTTTTCAATCGTCAATCCTTCCGGATTGCTGTAAACCTCATACTGGAAAGCATCCTCCTTCACGCCTTCCACACAGGCATATGCCATGTTCATCAGTGTATATAGCTGGACTGCATAAGCATTCTCGCCATAAATATCTTCGCCGTAATCCAGAAAAAGCAGCTCAAGTCCCTGGGAATGGATTTCAGCAACGTCAAGATTATTATAGGTGTACATCCATTCATCTTCTGATGCAAAGTACATCTGATTATAATGTCCAAATTCATGGATCAGTGTTCCCATATCGCTGATCGTTCCGTCTGCACAATTGAACATAAACGGCGCATTATACACATAGATCTGGGTCGTATATCCCCCCGGCGCCTTCCGCTCATCAATCGAAAGATCGCACATACCGTGTTCCACCATATATCTGTAGGAAATCAGCATATCATCCGATATTTCAGGAAGATACTGTTCAAGATTGTCAAGGCAATCCTGCTCCGACATCTCCGCCTCCCATATAGCATCATATGAAGAGTTTCCCATCAGCAGGTCATACAGATCATGCTCCAGTGGCACCATATATTCAATCACCTGCCGTCTGTACTCTTCCAGATCCTCCGGCGTATAATCCCGGTCGTAAATCTCCTCATAGGCATAATCTGCATAATTATCATATCCATAACTCTGCGCAAGCTGTGTCCGAATATCAACAAGTTCCAAAAACAGATTGCCAAGTTCCTGATTCCGCTGTTCTAAGAGATCTGCATATCCTCGAAAATACTCCTCTACTGTGATCTCTCCTGTTTCATACCCCTCCGAAATGGTATCTAAACTATAATCAATGCCATTGATATTGACCGTATAATCTGCAATATAAAGTTCATCATATTTCAGAGAAAGCTCTGTCTCACGATTCGCCAGTTCCTTCTGCTCCTCTGTCATAGGCTCATATTCCAGAATATCCTGCCATTCCTCTTCATCCTCCACTCTTGCATGAAGTACCTCGGAACAAGCTGACTCCGCAATCGTCCTATAGTTCTGCTGGATCTTATCATTGAGATCTACTGCAAGTTCTTCATAATGCGTTACCAGATCATTATACCCCTGATTCTCCGCATCCAAAGTAGCATAAATATTAGCAATGACATCATTTGCCATGGTTCTACGCGCCATATCCTCCATCTCGTCAATCAGCGCATCCACCTGATCCGCATTATTGATATCTGTGATCGCCGCTTCGATTCTGGTCGTCAGGTCATCAAATTCTTCCTCCGTCACATCATCAAAATAAGCAAGGTCTTCAAAAGCGGATTCTGTATGATCGACTTCATCGGTCAGTTTTCCCCCATTAGCCGCACGGACGCATACAGAATACAACAGCAACGCGCCTGATAACGCAAGCGCGCCGACGATTCCGTAATAGCTACCTTTGTTCTTCAAATTCATAAACTGTTTCCGTTCCTTTCCTGCTGATGGTAGTTTCCATACAAGCATATTTCATATTTTATAACAACTACAGTCAATCAAACCGCTCCTAACATAGTATAACCCATACAAAAAGCGCTAATCAGATGTGAACTTAGGATTCAATATGTTGCGCCTGCACCGCTGTTAGTGCCACAACGCCCACAATGTCTTCCCAACTGCAGCCTCTGGAAAGATCATTCACCGGTCTGGCAATTCCCTGCAGCATCGGGCCGTAAGCGTCTGCATTGGCCAGCCGTTCCACCAATTTATATGCAATATTGCCACAATCCAGATTAGGGAATACCAGAACATTTGCCTTTCCAGCAATATCACTATCCGGTGCTTTTGTCTTGGCAACCTTCGGCACGATCGCTGCATCTGTCTGCAATTCGCCATCCAGAACCAGTTCCGGATACTGCTCATGTGCGATTCTTGTTGCCTCGATCACTTTATCTACCAGAGGATGCTTCGCACTTCCCTTCGTAGAATGAGATAATAATGCAATCACCGGATTGGCTCCCACAAGATTGTGAAAACTCTTTGCCGATGAATCAGCGATGGCTGCCAGTTCCTCCGCCGTCGGATCCTGATTCAATCCACAGTCAGAAAACAGGAATGTTCCATTTTCCCCATACTGGCAATTCGGGACATCAATAATGAAAAATCCGGATACCAGCTTTGTACCAGGTGCCGTCCTGAGGATCTGCAGGGAAGGTCTGAGAACATCTGCCGTCGCATGACAGCAGCCGGCTACCATGCCATCCGCATCTCCCGCCTTTACCATGACAACCCCAAATGTCAGATAATCCGATAGCAGGACTTCCCTCGCCTTTTCCGGCGTCATCCCTTTTTCTTTTCTGGTCTCATACAAAAGCTCTATGTAATCATCCAACCGCTCCGTCTTCTCCGGATCAATAACCTTCACCTTGCCCAGATCGATCTCCAGCCATCCGGCTCCGTCTAAAATCTTTTCTTCCTTTCCCACCATGATGATATTAGCTATATTTTCCTCAATCACATGTGCCGCCGCGATCAGCGTCCTCTTATCCGTCGTTTCCGGCAGAACAATCGTTTTCTTATCCGCCCTCGCCTTATCTTTGATAATATCAATATATGACATACCCTCTCTCCTTTCCTGCCCATGTACATAAACATCTGCATCTGTGACATATTGCCACAGATCTGTATTCTATATTTAAATACACGCTAATCTCTGTATCGCAACTCTGCTGCGACTCAAATCAAGATGAGAAACTTCTTCCCATACTAATGCTATTATATCGCATATTCTTCTCCCATTCAATAATACTTGTACTTTTTTTCTGCCTATGTTACATTTAATGATATTATCAAAAGTGAGGAATCCCAGATGATCGTATGCGGCGTCATAGCGGAGTTTAATCCGTTTCACAATGGTCACGCCTATTTCATAGAACAGGCAAGGCATCTTACACATGCTGACTATCTTATCATCGTCATGAGCGGAGATTATGTGCAACGGGGCGAACCGGCATGTATGGATAAATACTGCCGGACGAAAGCCGCTGTCTCTGTGGGCGCTGACGCCGTTTTTGAACTTCCGGTCACCGTTGCAACCGGAAGCGCCGAATATTTTGCAAGAGGCGCTGTTGCAGCATTGGATGCTCTCGGCATCGTTGATTATCTGTGCTTTGGCAGTGAATCCGGGGATCTGGAAAAATTACAGGAACTGGCCAGGAACGATTTTCATTCAAATCATTCCCGCATACAGCAATCTTCCTCCAACGATTCAATTGACAAAGATCTCCCTAACAATATCCTTGCAGTCGAGTACCTTCGGGCACTAAACTACTTTCATTCTCCAATGAAACCCATTACATTCAAACGGCAGGGGTCAGGCTACCATGATACGGCAGCACAGGAAGGAACTTATTGCAGCGCAACGGCATTGAGACCGCTGCTCCGTTCCCTTTCTAACACATCCCTTCCATACGCTTCCGCTGTCCATTATCAGACATCTCAAGAAAAAAACAAAGGGGAATTATTGCATATGTTATCCCGCTTTGTGCCCGAATGCACCTTACCTATGATCAAGGAGTATTATAACAACCATTGCTTTCTCGATCTTAATTCTGTTTCAGATCTGCTATTCTATCATTTCCTGATGCATCCATCAGAAGATCTGACTGATTATTTTGATATTTACGGTGATCTGGCAGACAAAATCCAAAACGCCCTTTCCAGAAAAAGACCGGCCAGTCTTTTGGAATTTAGGAACAGTCTAAAAACAAAGGACATTGCCATGACCCATATCAACCGTGCATTACTCCACATCCTTCTTTCCATCAAAAAAAGCGATATAGAACTTATCAAAAGATATGGATATTGCGCTTGTCTGCGTCTGCTTGGTTTCTGCAAGGAAGCTTCTCCATTAATGAATATGATCAAGACCGCTTCCAAATGCCCTGTCATTACCAAACTTGCCGATGCAAAAAATAAACTGCCAGAAGAACAGCTCTCTCTACTGGAAAAAGACATTGCCGCATCCAATCTGTACCAGCAGCTTTCTCTTACCAATAAAGAGACCGCCGTATTCCCTGGGGAATACCGGCAGCCTATTATAATCGCTTCCCGCTCATAACATATATTTTAATTTTTAAAACTATGGATCGGAGCCGGGATACGTCCCTTTCTTTGGATAAATGCATCACAGGAATGCGGATTAACCGGCATAATCGGAGCATATCCAAGCAGACCGCCAAATTCCACTGACTCTCCCACACCTTTTCCGATCACCGGAATCAGCCGTACTGCCGTAGTCTTTTGATTTACCATACCAATCGCCATCTCATCCGCAATGATGCCTGAGATCGTTGACGCTTTGGTATCTCCCGGTATCGCAATCATATCCAGCCCCACGGAGCAGACACATGTCATGGCTTCCAATTTTTCCAAAGTCAAAGCCCCTGCCTTCACCGCATCAATCATCCCCTGATCTTCACTGACCGGAATAAATGCGCCGCTTAACCCTCCTACATAAGACGATGCCATCACACCGCCTTTTTTGACCTGATCATTCAATAATGCCAGAGCTGCTGTCGTACCCGGCGCCCCTGCATATTCCAAACCGATCTCACATAGGATATCCGCGACGCTGTCTCCCACTGCTGGTGTCGGAGCCAGTGAAAGATCGACGATTCCGAATGGAATCCCCAGCTTTTTAGAAGCCTCCTTCGCCACCAGCTGTCCTACTCTGGTTACTTTGAACGCCGTCTTCTTAATCGTCTCGCACAATACTTCAAAACTTTCGCCCCGCACTTTTTCCAACGCAGTCTTTACCACACCGGGACCGCTGACTCCTACATTGATGATCGCATCCGCTTCCGTCACTCCATGAAAGGCACCTGCCATAAACGGATTATCATCCGGCGCATTACAGAATACCACCAGCTTCGCACATCCTAAGGAATCTTTATCCTTTGTATATTCAGCTGTCTTTTTAATGATCTCCCCCATCAGCCGGACGGCATCCATATTGATACCTGTTCTGGTAGAACCCAGATTTACCGAGCTACACACTCTGTCCGTCTTAGACAATGCCAGCGGAATCGAACGGATCAAAAGTTCATCTGCCTTTGTCATTCCTTTTGATACCAGCGCAGAATATCCTCCGATAAAATTGACGCCCACTTCCTTTGCCGCCAGATCCAGCAGCTCGGCTATGGATGCAAAGTCCTCTTCCGTCTTACAGGCAGCGCCGGCAACAATTGCAATCGGCGTCACAGAAATTCTCTTATTCACGATGGGGATCGCATATTTTTTTTCAATCTCTTTACCGGTCTTTACAAGATCCTTCGCCGTATTGGTTATCTTATGATAAATGTTATCTTTCAATTTTCCAAGATCTGCATCAATGCAGTCCAGAAGGCTGATCCCCAACGTGATCGTCCGCACATCAAGATTTTCCTTCTCGATCATCTGATTTGTCTCGGCTACTTCATAGATATTGATCATTTTATCAACCATGCCTTTCTATCGCCCAATCATTCAACTCTCATTTTCAAAGATGAAGTCTTAGCCAAAATAATTCTATTTGGGCTAAGACTGCTCTTTTCCATCATTTTTAAAATTAGGGAAGCGATGATTTCATCAGCGCTTCCTTAGCAAATTATATTCGATGCATGGAATCAAAAATTTCTTCCCTCTGGCATCTTACTATGACGCCGATCTCTTCCCCAATCTGGGCAAGTTCATCTGAAATCACATCAAACGGCTTCGCAGAGTCCATAATATCTGCAATCATCATCATATTGAAATAATCCTGTACAATAGTCTGTGAAATATCTAAGATATTCACCCTGTTATTTGCAAGGTAGGTACACACCTTGGCAATGATGCCTACCGTATCCTTGCCTACTACGGTAATAATCGTTTTTTTCATATCTTAATACTAATCCTCCATGTCAGAGCCTCAAATTGCTGGTTGAAAATTTTCTGGCTGTAAATAACAAGCTTAGATGACAAACTTCTCCATGGCAGCTTCCAGATTGTCCGCGATTTCCTTTAAGGTAAATGCGTTCTTGGATACCTGTGTCATAATATCCCCGACTGCCACCACAGAAGCTGATGTTTCTTCCGTACTCGCCGCATTTTCCTCGGCAATCGCTGTCAGATTCTGTACCACATCTACTACGCCTGTTCTTTCTCTGTCAAGATGCGCCGTTCTGGTAGAAATCTGTTCAATCTTACTGATAGAGTTATCGATCTCTCCCTGCAAATTTCTAAAAATATCCGCTGTCTCGGTCACAAAATTAATCTGTTCATCCATGATGCCTTTTACTTCATCCATCGTCTCTACAGCCTGTTTGGAATCACTGATCAGATAAGTAACAATCTCCTCGATCTTCCTTGCAGACTCGTTGGACTGCTCCGCCAGCTTCTGAATCTGTGATGCAACAACGGCAAATCCACGCCCCTGTTCTCCCGCACGGGCAGCCTCTATGGATGCGTTCAGGGAAAGCAGATTAGTCTCCTCTGCAATCTCTGTGATAATTCCGATTACTTCCTGAATCTTCAGTGCTGAATGATTGGTGGTATTGGTCTGCTCATAGATATCATCCAGTGAAGCTTTCGCTCTCGCATTAATCTCTTCTAACTGATGCAGTTTATCCGCAGCTGTTTCGCCCGCCTTCCCCATTTCTTCCATCGTTCCATGAAGTGTATTGACTTCCTGCGTAGTATCCTCCACCATCTCGCCCATGACGATGACATGCTCCGTAGCCTGCTGTGTCTCATCTGCCTGACTTGAGGCACCGGTAGCAATCTCCTGAACCGCATGTTCAACCTGTCCAACAGTCTCCACTGTCTCCGATGCATTTTTACTCAATTCCTCGGAAGCAAGGTACAGCTGCTGTGTCTGATGTTGAAGATTACCGACTACATCCACCAAATTTCCACGTAGATCCCTGATCGCACGGCTTATCTCACCAGATTCATCCTTACGCAGAATCAGTTTTGCCTCCTCCGATGTCTCCCGGAAATCCATATCGGCAATCTGATTTACAACTTCCGTTGTTTTTTCAATCGACTTCACAATTTTCCAAGGAATCATAATACCGACTGCAGAACAGATCACCAGTGCAATCAGCGATCCGATGATCGCCTGTATTGTCATTTCATCAATCGGTGCAAACATCTCATCCTCATCCGCCGTCAATACCAGAATAAATTTCCCTGACGGATGGACGTAATATCCGGCATATTTAGTAACGCCCTTAAACAGATACTGCACAACTTCTGTAGAAGGAATCTTCCCTTGAGAAAGCTGTTCAACCACACCCTTAACTACCTCGTTCTCTACCGGCTGGCCGACTTTCTCTTCAGTGGGATGAAAGAGCATCGTACCATCCGCTTCCACAACATAGACATAACTGGAATCCACACCCTCTAAACCGGCATCGGCAAGCATCGCCGACATAATATCATACTCGAAAGCTGCCTCACCCAGCATCGCATATTTTTCCGTCATTTTCGTGCCATAGGATTCTGTCATATCATAGATATAATTCTGTGTCTGTTCTCTAATAATTCTCTCCACATTGGGAATAATGACCAAAAGATTAACTACTGCAGTAATAATTACAACCAGCACGATCGTTACAGAAATCTGCCCAAGCATCGACCGAAAAAAGGGCAGCTTTCCTTTTCTTCCAATATGTATTCCCTTCTTTTCAGTTTGTCCATTCATTCCGCTCATTCTGACACCCAACCTTTCTCTCCTGTTTTACGCAGTTAAATCTTACTTTCACAAACTATTCTTTTATATCATAAAACAAATCCATCATTTTTACAATCCAATAATTCGCTTTCCATAAATATTCTTTCAGATTCTGATCAGACAGGATGGTTGATAGCGGTCAGCCACCATGATCTCAAAATCGTCCCCTGTATATGGCGTATCCGATGCTGTAATCTCCAGCCGCACCGCCTCATATGCAAGTTCTGGAAGATTATTCTCCTGACTTAAATGACTTAATACGACGCTTCCCATATGATCGTGGAGGATCTGTGAAAGAAGCCTTCCCGACGCTTCATTGGATAAATGTCCGTGTTTTCCCAAAATACGTTGCTTTAAAGGATAAGGATATCTTCCCAGCTGCAACATCCTGACGTCATGATTGGCTTCCAGAAATACGGCGTCCAGCCCCTGCAGACTGCCAAGGATATACTCATCATACACTCCAAGATCTGTCATGACTGCTGTCTTCTGGCTGCCATACATAAACTTAAAAGCCACCGGCTCTTTGGCATCATGGGAAATCCTGATGGGCTGAATAGAAATATCTTTTATGATAAAACGTTCGTCCGGCTGTATGATCTGAAACAGGGAAGCATCGATCTCCCCTACCACCTTACGGTTACGTCCCTCGTAGATACCGTCCATTGTCCCTCTAGTGGTATAAATCGGGATATCATACCGCCTGCTGAGCACGCCCAGTCCTCCAATATGGTCGCTGTGTTCATGGGTAACCAGAATGGCATCCAGATCTTTACAGGTAAGTTCCAGTTGTTCGAGTCCCTCCTCGATTCTCTTCCCGCTGATTCCGGCGTCCACCAGCAGATGTGTCGTTTCTGAGCCAACATAAATCGCATTGCCGCTGCTCCCGCTGGCCAAACTTTTCATACGCATGACATTATATACCTCTTCTCAATCGTTACTCACCAAGAACATTTTCATTACAAGGATTATTCTTCCCAGTACACTTCAATGACCGCTCCATCATATAACGGTTCCATATACTCCGCCTTTTTGCCATTGACAGTTGTAATTAAGGTCTTCCCCTGAACCGTATTCAGATCAAAATCTATGTAATCAAAGATATCTACAAATACATAGGACGTTTTACCCTGTAAGACGATGGGTCTGGAATTCACAAGCACACCGATCGATACCGTCGGCAAGTCTGGCACAATGTTGTCCTGAGAAGCAGCCTCTTCCTCCACTTCCCCATCTTCCACTTCCTCGTCTTCCAGCACATCCCTTCGGCTTTCTTCCTCAATCGCCATCCGTATACTGAAGTTTTCATAAACCCTGGTATCATCTTCTGCCAGCTCATTATTAACATAAACCGCCATATTCATATCCAAGGTAACATCCATAAATTCCCTGATCTGCGCAACCGTATAATAGCCTAACATTTCTATCTTATCGCCATTCCGGATATCATAATATTCATTTTCCAGCTTTCCGTTGACGGAAGCATATTTCGGAAGCGTCACCTTATTTCCATTCACCAAAATGCCAATCTTTGACTTGAATTCCGGCAGCTGCCCCAACGATATGGCTGCAGGATTGCCCGCGGTCGACTCCTCTACCATAATGACGTCATTGGCATGGATCGCACTGTAAAGATCCGCCTCCTCACCATTCAATAAGATCTTCGCCGCCTCGCCAAATTCCCCACGGCATATCTTCTTCTTGCCGTTCAACGTATAGGCGATCTCGCTTCCCCGCTTCGGAAACAGCTTATCATTCGGAAAATCAGCCTGCATTGCAGCATCTACAATGGCAAGATTGCTGTTATCATAAAGCTTGATATGTTCCTCATTAAATGTCACATAGATAAAGTTGTTATTCTGGTCATAATAATTCAGGCAGATACCGATCGGCGTTACCAGCAGGGAATCCTTCTTGATTTTTTCCTGAAATGTGATGTTCTGCATCACTTCTTCCCCTCGAAGCGCTACTCTCTCTTTCTGAATGCCAAGATGCTCCGCCAGCTTTTCCGGATAACCGGTGATCTTACCGCCACCGCCTACAATAAACACTGCGCTGACCGCTTTGCCACCGTTTAATTCCTTGATCTTATCCGATACCAGCTTAGCCATCTGATCGATCTGTCCTGACAGCATCTTCAGAACGCGCTGTCTTGTAATAGACTGCTGCAGTCCCATAATATCTTTATATTTTACTTCTGTCCCCGGCTTGCCGCCGCCCCGCTTGATCTTCTCAGCTGTCTCAAAATCTACCAGACACTCCTTAGCGACCACTTCCGTCAGACTGTCCCCGGCGCAGGGGATCATACCGTATGCTACAATACATCCGTCCTTTGTAATACAGATATCTGAAGTACCGGCCCCCACATCTACCAGCGCAATATTCAGCATCCGGTACATCTGCGGAATCGCCACCGTCATGGCAGCGATCGGCTCCAATGTCATATTCACAACATTTAAGCCCGCAAGCTCAACTGCACGATAAAGTCCGTCCACCACATCATCCGGAAGAAAAGTCGCAATGATATCCGCTCCAATATTTTTTGCCTTATGATTTTCCAAATTGCTGATCGGATAGCCATTCAGATAATATCGGATAACGGAATTGCCAACACAATAAAATTTCATATCAGAATCATTCGTTTCCTGCAGCTTCTCATATGCCTTTTCAATTCCAAGAGAAGTCAGCCCCATAATCTCCTCCGGCGTAACTACCCTCTCCTTTTCAAACTCCCATGTGACACTGGTCTCAAAGGTAAGCAGCACACGGCCTGCGGCAGCAATACAGACATCCGTCAGCTTCACGGAAAGCTTCTTCTCCAAAGTACGCTTCACCTGCGTGATCGTATTGCCTACCTGACCGATATCATGAATCTGTCCATCCAGCATCGCACGTGTTTCATGTTCTTTGATCACCTGCGCCGCAACGATAAAGCGGTCCCCTTCCCGATAACCTACGGTGCCCACGATACTTCTTGTTCCGATATCCAGTCCAAATACAAGCTGCCCTTGCGTTTTCATTTCATTGCCCATCTTCCAACTCTCTATACTTTCTTAATATTTGCAAAATGCCTCTGTTAAAACGCTAATAAATTCGCCACCTGCTTCTGCATGTTCTCGATAGAAGCATTATTATCTATAACATGATCACAGACTGCCCGAAACTCTGCCTCCGTCTTCTGCGCAGCCATGATGCTGTCGATCTTCTGATCCGAATACCCTCTGCTTTCCTTCAGCCGCTTCCTTCTTACCGGCTCGCTTACATAAATATACCACATTTCATCCAAAATGTCCTGATAATCTTCTTCGATCAACAGGGCAGCTTCTACTACAAAAAATTCCGTACCCTTTTTTCGTTCTTCCTCCATTGTTTCCAGTATATAACGCTTCACCGCCGGATGGACGATCGCGTTGACCTGCGCAAGCGCCTCCTCGTTTGAGAAGATCAGTCCGGACAACGTCTTCGCGTCTATCAATCCTTCCGCATCCAGAATCCCATTTCCCAATACTTCCACCAGTTTACGATAACATGGCTGTCCCGGCTGTTCCAGTTCCTTCGCCGCAATATCCGCCACGACAACTCTGGCATCATAATATGTTGTAATAAAAGTAAGCACCTCTGTTTTTCCTGATCCAACCCCGCCGGTGATGCCTATCGTCCTCATATTCAACCTCCATATCGCATGTCACAGCTTTGAAAGTGCTTTTCATCTTTGATTTTTCAAACTATTTTGCCTCGTACCAGTCTGTCCCCCAGTGTGCATCTACTTCCAATTTCACCGGAAAATCCGCTGCACCAGACATTTCTTCTTCCAGAATCGCCATCACCAACTCTTTTTCCCTCTCCGGCGCTTCGATCAAAAGTTCATCATGGATCTGCAATATCATCCTTGCCTCCAAGCCTTCTTTCAACAGCCTGTCATACACTCTGATCATCGCCATTTTGATCACATCTGCCGCAGTCCCCTGGATCGGAGCATTCATAGCCACCCGTTCCCCAAAAGACCTCTGCATGAAATTGCTATTCTTCAATTCCGGGATCGGTCTCCTCCTGCCGAATGCAGTGACAGAATACCCTGTCTTTTTGGCATATTCCTTTGCCGATTCCAGATATTCATGAACGGCAGGATACATCGCAAAATAATCTTCTATATACTGCTGCGCTTCTTTTTTGGATATGGAAAGATCCTGACTGAGTCCAAAAGAACTGATGCCATAGACAATCCCAAAATTGACAGCTTTCGCATTACGCCGCTGCAGATCCGTCACTTCCTCAAACGGCACATGGAATACTTTAGACGCCGTACTCCTGTGGATATCCTGATTTTCACGATATGCTGCAATCAGTTCTTCATCCCCCGCCAGAGACGCCAGAATACGAAGCTCAATCTGCGAATAATCAGCATCCACAAACACACAGCCCTCTTTTGGAATAAATACTTTCCTGATCTTCCTGCCAATCTCCATGCGCATAGGAATATTCTGCAGATTGGGTTCCGTAGAGCTGATCCTTCCTGTTGCAGTGATTGTCTGGTTAAAATTTGTATGGATCCGGTCATCCTCCTTAATAAATGCAGAAAGCCCGTCCGCATAGGTCGATTTTAGCTTTGTCAGAGTACGATATTCCAGAATATCTCTAATCACAGGCTGCTCCGGTGCAAGCTTCTCCAATACATCCGCAGAGGTAGAATATCCTGTTTTTGTCTTCTTACCGCCTGGCAGTCCCATCTCACCAAATAATATTTCCCCAAGCTGCTTCGGTGAATTGATATTAAATTCACGCCCTACCGCCGCATAAATCTTTTCTTCCAGACACGCAATACTCTCCGCCAGTTCTTCTCCGTACCTATGCAGTGCGGCAGCATTCACCCGCACGCCTTCCGCTTCCATACGATATAATACATAGGACAAAGGCATCTCCATATCATTAAACAGGGAAACCATTTCCTGCTCCTGCAAACGCTTCGTCAGTTCAGAACGGCAATGTAGCGCGGCATATGCCTCCGTACATGCATAGACAAAAAATTCCTCTTCCTTTTCTTTTACCACATTCTCTACTGTTGTCTTACCGAATCTTTGTTCATAATCCTGAATCATGCTGTTGCTGCATAATCTGACAATATCTCCTGTCCGGTAATCACTATTTAACGGATTCAACAAATAAGCAGCCAGCAAAATATCAAAAAAATGGGCTGCTATCTCCTCTGCTTTGCCTTTTCCTATCCCAAGAACGCCATATAACTCCTTAACCGCATACGTCGCCATGATCACATTCTTCTGATATAGATCTTGCAGCCGTTCTGGAAGGTATCCATCCTCCAGAAGTGCGGAATCCATATAATAAATCTCCTCCTTGGAAACTGCCAATGCTGCGATCAGCCGGTTCCTCTCCTCCAGCGCCTCATCAAATAAGGAAAGCTGCTGTCCGCCGGTCTTTTCTTCTATTGTCCATACCCGGACGCCTGCCTGTCCTGCCCTGACCGCTTTCTCAAAAGCGGCGTCCGCCTCCTTTGATCCCGTGATCCGGATAAATGACTTCTCACTAACCAGCACATCCTCCTTGGCGTCTGTGATCCCTGCCGACTCAAATCTTGACAGCATACTGCGGAATCCCAATTCCACAAATTTCTTATATGCTTCTTTTGTATAAAGTTCTCCGAGCCTTGCATCCTCCCACTGATAAGAGATCTCTGCGGAAATATTGATCGTCGCTAATACTTTGCTCAGATCCGCCAGGTCTTTATGCTCGATCAGACTCTCTCTGACCGCTTTCATGGTGATTTCTTCCACATGCGCATAGATCTGATCCAGCGAACCATACTCTACCATCAGCTTCTCCGCCGTCTTCTGACCGATCTTAGGTACACCCGGTATATTATCTGAAGCATCCCCCATCAGTGCCTTGAGGTCAATAAACTGAAGCGGGTCAACCTGATATTCGGCAATTACATCCTTCGCATAATAATCCTTGACCTCCGTCTTGCCGCCCTTTGTTTTCGGAATCCTGATCTTAATATGATCACTGGCAATCTGCAGCAGATCCCTGTCGCCTGATACCAGAGAAACCTCCATACCTTTCTTCTCCGCAGATTTTGCCATCGTACCTAAGATATCATCTGCCTCCAAGCCTGCCTGCTCCATGATCATCACGCCCATTGCCTGCAAAACTTCTTTCATGACCGGAACCTGTTCTTTCAATTCCGGATCCATCTGTTTTCTGGTACCTTTATATTCTTTATAAATTTCATGGCGGAACGTCGGCGCAGACACGTCAAAAGCAACTGCCAGATACTCCGGCTGTTCCTCTTCCAATATTTTAAACATGATATTCAAAAATCCATAGATTGCATTGATATGAAGTCCGGCCGCATTTGTCAACGGTGGAACCCCATAATATGCCCTGTTTAATATACTGTGTCCATCAATTAATACCAGCTTATCCGCCATATTTCCTATATCCCCGATCTTTCAAATACTCGATTTTGCCAGAATATTCCGTCTCTCTATCTTATTTCATCCGAAAAACAAACGCCTACCAGAAAATCCCCTTTAATAAAAACAGGACCACTAGCGCGCATCCGCCATACAGAATACATAACATTAGCTTCTGCAATATACCACGCATATTGTACTCTCTGGCTGATGTCCTGAGACTTTTTTCAAAATCTTCTTCCAAATTAAAGGTTTTCCCGTATTCCAGACGTTTCATGCCCTCCATGACAAGAAACTGTACCCTTAATTCTTCCTTGCATTCTGCACATTCTTCCACATGCGAAAGCAGCTTCCTTGTCTTCTTTATGCTCAGTTCATGCTTCAGATATGGCAGCATATTCATTCGATAGTTGATACAATCCATGTTAATATTCTGTCTTTCCTTCCCACTATCCCATATTTCTTTTGCCTATATTATATCTTATTCTACAACATTACAGACTAAGATGCAAAAAAATGTTGTAAAATTTTTTGGAGTATGTTATTATCATGTTTGTGATTCATAATCACCCTAAGCCGGCGTGTCGGAATGGCAGACGAGGCAGACTCAAAATCTGTTGTGGGCAACCACGTGCGGGTTCAAGTCCCGCTGCCGGCAGTTTTTAAAAAATACCCAATTCATGCAAAACCGTTTCGAATATGCATAAATTGGGTATTTCTTTATTTTTTTATAATTATACTTTTCTTTAAAAAATGAAAAAATTATGTTTAAAAACACAACTATGCAACACGAAATACAACACGAATCAACACCACAAAATATACATTTCATTTATTCTTTTAATATATTTTTTGCTTAATTTAAAAATGAGATCAACTTTTAATAGTCCAAAAGTTGATCTCATTTTAAATGTGTAAGTTAATTAAATTAATTTTGTGTCTTAGTTAAATACCTTTTCTTCCTTCTGATCTACCAAATACCATATAGTGCATCACGTAACCGTACAGATTATCGCCGTATGCCGCCTGCAGATCAGGATAGAGATCCCGGTACTTGGTTACGCTGAAATCTGGATGGGGTTGTCTTCCTGCATTAATGACATAAGTGAGGTAATGTTCGAGCAGTTTTGGGTCAGTATTTC
>CAMWHY010000019.1 GCA_947174185.1 uncultured Lachnospiraceae bacterium
CGTTATCATTATATGGGTATATTAAAAAAAACGCAAGGGAAAAATAGGTTAGGATTATTTCCAGAAAAAGGAGGCAAACAGAAATGGATATACAAAAATCGGATAAGATATATGTCGCCGGACATAGAGGATTAGTGGGGAGCGCTATTGTGCGTTCTTTGGACAGGCAGGGATATCACAATGTGATCGGGCGTACCCATAGTGAGCTTGATCTCTTAGATCAGGCGGCAGTCAGGGCTTTTTTTGAACAGGAAAAGCCGGATGTAGTGGTTCTTGCTGCAGCGAAGGTGGGAGGTATCAATGCCAATAATACCGCACCGGCTGATTTTGCTTATGATAATATGCAGATTCAATGTAATGTCATTAAATGCAGTCATGATTATCAGGTGAAGAAACTTCTGTTTTTAGGAAGCACTTGTATCTATCCGAAGCTGGCTCCGCAGCCGATTCCGGAAAATGCTCTGTTGACCGGACCGCTGGAAGAGACCAATGAGGCGTATGCGATTGCAAAGATTGCCGGGCTTGAGATGTGTAAGTTCTTTAAACGGCAGTACGGGGATAATTTTATCAGTTGTATGCCCACCAATCTTTATGGACCTTACGACAACTATGATCTGCAGGGTTCTCATGTGCTTCCTGCTATGATCCGGAAATTCCATGAGGCGAAGGTTAATGGTGTGGATCATGTGGAACTCTGGGGAACGGGAGCACCGCTGCGTGAATTCCTTTATGTAGATGATATGGCGGATGCCTGCGTATATCTGCTGGAGCATTATGATGGGGAACAGCATGTCAATATCGGTACCGGTAAGGAGATATCCATCAAGGAATTGGCCGGGCTGGTGCAGCATGTGGTTGGCTATGAAGGTAGGATCGTTTGGAACAGTGAGATGCCGGACGGCACGCCCCGAAAGCTGACAGATGTGACAAAGCTTCATGAGATGGGCTTTATGCATAAAGTAGAATTGAAAGAAGGAGTAAAGCTGGCTTATGACTGGTTTAGGGAAAATGTAACTGAAGCAAGGATGTAAATAACTATGTAAACAAGATGGTATATAAAACTTGTGTATAAAACAGATAAAATTGTGACTTGAAGAAGATAAAATTATTGTTTATTTTCAAGGAATAATGCGGTGTTTTGACATAGTGCGCGATACAATCCACTTTTACTGCTGTTTGGTTTATGGTAGGTTAAGTTATGTAACCTGATTGTTTGGATTTTTCTAAATAATTGCTTAGGAAACAAACAACATACTGTGCTGCCAGAAAGGAGGAAAAGTGGATGCAGCAACAGAACTATTGCAGGAGTTATAATATTACTAAAGTCACCGGCCTTTTACACAGGATGGGAGTTCCGGCACATTTGAAAGGATATTATTACTTGAGAAGCGCAATTATGATTTCACTGCAAGAGAATAACATGGTCAGCAGTGTGACAAAATTACTGTATCCGAAGATTGCAAAAGAGTATTTCACTACGGAACAAAAAGTGGAACGCGGTATTCGTAATGCCATTGAAGTAGCATGGAAGCATGGCAGCCCGGATTTCTTTGAGGCAGAGTTTGGATATAGTAATGTTGCCGGATGTGATAGACCATCTAATAGTGAATGTATTGCAAGAGTTGTTGACCACATTCGAATGGAGGAAATGCTGGAAGAAGAAATACTGGCATGACTCAGAATGGGTCGAACATGAGTAAGGGGCAGGCTGGGACTTGCCCCTTTTTCATGGTTTATGCTATAATGTACGCGAAAGCAATAAGCATGCGTGAGCGGGCTTAGCGCTGTGGAACAGTTCTGACGAAGTCGGGAGAGGGTTTTTAAATGTATTGGTTGTTGCCCGTTTTCCTATTATTTGCTGCATATCTGATGGGAAGCCTGATCAAAAAGTTATTACATGATTCTGAACAAAAGTTTTCGGAGGCGGTTCTGGTGGGTACGCTTCTGATGTTCTTGCTGTGGGAATTTCTTGTGCTGCCCGCCATCAAGATTGTTGCGTCTTTTGCCTTGGTTTCCAGAATATATAGCGGACTTTTGCTGGCAATCTTTATTCTGTCATTTATTTTTTGCAATAAAGAAATTCGAAAACAGTGGAAAACGGTGTCTGTCCATGTTTCAGGGCTGGCTCTGGCATGGGGAATACTGGTTGTGATGCAGATAGGATGTTTTCTGGTGCTGGCGCCGGATGTGTCAGGAGATTTTACTGTGGAAACAGTCAATACGACGATCCAGTCAGACTTGATCTATGAGAATCATCCCGGAATGGGAGATACCTTTGCCTATGGCATTACATTCCGGGGCAAGCTGGTCAGTCTTCCCTTGTTTTATGCATATTTGAAAGAACTGTTTTGCGTTGGCGAATGGTTTCCCTGCCATGCGTCGGTTTTGGTATATCGTATGATACCGATATGGGGGCTGCTGTTAAGTTATATGGTGTATGGGTTGTGGGCGGATGTCTTTTTTGGGAAAACGGATATGTGCAGAAACAGGACGGCCCTTTTTTTCATAGGACTGGGATTTATCAATATATTTGGCGTTTATTCCGAGAATAGCATCTTTTATTATCAGATGTATCGGGGATTTCGAGGTGAGACGATCGTATTCGCGGTGCTGATTCCATATACGGTCTATCTATGCTGGCAGATCTATAGCAATAAAAAGTATGCTTCTGTCATTTATTTAATAATGACAGGAATCACAACTCTGGTTCTGACGGATTATCAGAAAGGGCTTATGCCCTTTGCCCTGGTATTTTTCATCTGTTCTTTGATTGCGGCAGGATACCGGATAAGGAGGTGGCTGCATTGTCGGAATTGATTAATAGTATGCAGTCGGCTTTGGAACTGGCGGGTGGAAGTCCGGGGCTTACGGCGTTGTTTCTGGCGGGGCTGATTGCATTGTGGAATCAGAAATTTCGAGGGGATCAGCAGTACGGTAATCTGTTCTGGTATGGAGCAATTGCGCTGTTTGTAGTGATCAGTCCGTTTTTTTTGATGCTGGTGTCTGAATTTTTACCGGAGTTGGCAACAGATTATATGATGCTTTGGATTCTTCCGGTGGCGCCGGTGATTCTGATTACCGGAGTATATGCGTTTTCGTTCCAAAGGACGAAAAAAGAGAGAATTCTCTTTCTGGCAGCGTTTTTAGCGATCATGCTTCTGGCCGGTACAACGGCATATACCAGAAATCAGTATAAGATCATAGAAAATGCAGAGTATATTCCTGATAGTGAATTGGAGATGATATTAAAAGTAGAAGAATATCGTCAGCAGAATGAAATGGAGACGGTATTGCTTTGGGCGCCGCAGGATATTATGAAATATGCAAGGGTATACAGCGGCAATATCTATCTTCTTTATGGTAAGGATCTGTGGTTGGGGAGTATGGATTCCCAGATGCATCAGATCTATGAGGAATGGCAGAGGGAAGCATATATATATATGGAAAATGCGCCTTTATATTTGGAAGAGATTGCAGAGGTTGCAGATACAAGGGGATGCGATGTATTGATGTTTTCCAGAGAAGTATTTGATATGTATCAGACAGAATTGCCGGAGTATCTTGGAGAAGGACAGTATGTATATGATGAATCGGGAAGGGATTATATCTTATATGTGAGGAGACACAGCGTACGCTCTGCATCTGATGCGGCGCGCCAGGGGAATGGATCAGCTTATGAATGATAAGAATCAGGACATGATCAGTATTGTAATACCGGTCCACAATGCAGAACCTTATATTGCGAAGACGATTCGCAGCATCTTGACACAGACGATATCAAATTATGAGGTGCTGCTGGTGGATGATGCCTCGACGGATAGAAGCCTGGAGAAGATCAAGTTGATTCAGGATCAGAGACTGAAGGTATTAAAAACGCGATCGAAACATGCTGTAGGCGCCGCGGCGGCAAGAAACTGCGGCATAGAGGCGGCGGAGGGACGATACCTTGCTTTCCTGGATGCAGATGATCTGTGGCATCCAAAGAAGTTAGAAAAAACATTGGCGCATATGAAGAAGAAGGACGCGGCTTTTGTTTTTACAGGATATGAATTTGGAGATCAGAATGGCAGAGGGACCGGAAAGATCGTGCATGTGCCGGAAGTATTGGATTATGAACACGCGTTGTCAAGAACCGTGATCTTTACGTCGACGGTTTTGTTTGATCTGACAAAGATCGATAAGGAGCTGGTTAGGATGCCGCAGGTAAAAAGTGAAGATACGGCGACCTGGTGGAAGATTTTAAGATCAGGATATCTTGCATATGGTCTGGATGAAAATCTGACGATATACAGAAGGGCAGGGAAATCCCTATCCTCCAATAAGCTTGAGGCGGTTCGGAGGATCTGGAATTTGTACAAACTGCAGGAGGGTATGAACTTTCCAAAACGTCTGCGCTGCTTCGTGTGTTGGGCGGTGGGCGCGGTTTACAGAAGATTATAAGTATGGTATACTGTGTACAAAAATGAAAGTATCATAATATCTGTTTGAGCCGCCAAAGGCGGCATGGGAGATCATATGAAAAAATTAGAAACCTCCAGAAGAATATTGCTCCTGATATTGTCTTTGCTGAGCTTGGTATCTCAGGTTGCAGTTTATGCTCTTTTTTGGTTTCATTCTTATAAAGAGGAGATTGCGATCACATTCTGGATCAAGGGCGATTTGCTGATGATTTCTATTTATGCCGTTCTCCTGTTTTTCTTTTCTAAAATGTACGGAGGTATGAAGATCGGATATCTGAAAGCGTGGGAGGTCTTTTTCTCTCAGGCTTTTTCAACTACCTGCGTCAATATCATTACCTATGCGATGATTTCTTTGATGTCGGCGAAATTGGTAAGCTTGAGAGGTTTTTTGATTTTGCTGGCTGTGGATCTTATCTGGATTGCGTTGTGGACGGCGATCAGTCAGGGATTGTATTCTATGCTGTTCCCGCCCAGAGATATGCTTTTGGTATATGGCGAGCGTTCACCGGATGATATTATGAGAAAATTTGAAAGCAGGCCTGATAAGTATCATATCTGTAAATCCATGAATATAGAAGAAGGATATGATGCCATCTGTGAGGAGATTCAGAACCGTTATGATGCCATGGTTTTATGGGATCTTCCCACGGTGACGAGAAACAGGCTGTTAAAATATTGTTTTGCCCAGTCTATCCGTGTATATCTGATGCCGAAGATACCGGATGTGCTGATCAAAGGCACGACGGAAATGCATATCTTCGATTCCCCCATTTATCTGATCCGTGAATATGCATTGAACATTGAACAGCGTTTTACGAAGCGTTGTATGGATATTTTCTGTTCCTCTATTTTGCTGATCATTATCTCCCCGGTCTTGCTGATTACAGCTATTCTAATCAAACTTTATGATGGTGGTCCGGTTCTTTATAAGCAGATCCGCTGCACTTTGAATGGCAAAGAATTTAAAATTTTAAAATTCCGAAGTATGAAAGTGGATGCGGAAAAAGACGGCGTTGCAAGATTGGCAAAGAAAAAGGATGACCGAATCACGCCCATCGGGAAATTTATCCGTGCGGTGAGGATCGATGAGCTGCCACAGCTGATCAATATCCTGAAGGGAGAGATGTCTTTTGTCGGACCACGTCCGGAGCGTCCAGAAATTATCCAGCAATATCTTGAGGATATGCCGGAATTTGAATATCGGTTAAAAGTGAAAGCCGGACTGACCGGTTATGCGCAGATTTATGGAAAGTACAATACTACCCCATATGATAAGTTAAAGCTGGATTTGACATATATTGAAAATTATACGATCTGGTTGGATTTAAAGCTGCTGCTTCTGACACTTAAGACCGTATTAAAACCGGAAAGCACAGAAGGGGTTGAGAAGAGCCAGACAACTGCGCTGAAAAAAGGTTCGTCAGGGCAGAATAATGAGGGACAAGCATGACAGATCATTTTCTGCAGGAGAAGTTTGATAACAGGCGTTTTCTTCTTCTGAACATCAATAAAATATGGCAGATCGCGGTGGGGGCTGTGGCGGGCGCCTGTCTTTTTGCATTTCTATATTTTTTAAAGACAGATATCCTGAAGGGGGAGCCGCTTTACCGCGCCCAGACACTATATGGAATTACTTTTGACAGGGAACAGGTGGATAACATCCATGATTATTATAATGATTATACGTGGAACGAGATTCTGGACTCTGACCAGATTGCCGGCAGAGCAGCTAAGAAGCTTGGAGATGTCAGCAAGGAAGAGATTGCGGCGGCAACCACGATCCCTACGATGTCGGATATCCGGTTTATCTGGGTTTATGTGGATATGGAAAGCAGTGAGCAGGCAGACCGTGTTATGGCGGCGATTGGAGAATCGCTGCGGGAGTTTGCTTTGGCTACGGATGGATTCACGGAGATTGCGGTTTGGGATGTGAAGGGGACGGAACAGATCAGGGAGGATTCACTGGCCGGCAGGATGACAGTGGCCGGGGCTGTCATTGGAACATTGGCAGCCTGCTTTATCATCTGTTTTGCTAATGCCATGGACGATTCTGTTTATACGGAGCAGGACGCAGAAGAAAGACTGGGAGTTCTTCCGGCAGGCGTTATTATGAAGACAGAGAAACAACAGCCGGAATTTTTTGAGAAAGAGCTTACAGAGAACCTGCAAAAGCTTCTGGGGGATAAGTTTGGTGTAAAGAAGACTGGAAAAATCGGAATCTTGTCAGTTGATTCCATATTCGGCTTTTCTGCGGAGTGGGAAATGGAGTACCTGAAAGAAGTATTGAAAAAATGTTTTCCGAATGCAGAAATCGTGGAAGCAGCTGTTGAACCAACGGAAAGGGAGGATGCCGTCCGATCTGGTCTTGACGCCTATATATTGCAGATCCCCTATGGTAAGAAAAATGGGAAGATCTTAGAACTTGTGTGGAAAAACCTTGCCTTGCAGGAGCGTCTGCCGGATGCCGTGGTGATCGTAGGGGCGGATGAGAAATTTTACCGGCGTTACTATCGTAAGTGTGAAAAATAAGATTGATATCTTATTTTTCAATCAGTAATTTGAGGTTCTGACATGGGGATAGGATGATAAAAGATACGACAGGCGGTTAGAAAGGAACGATATATCTATGAGGTTACAGGTGCTGGTGTCGGCGGTTAATCAGAGCCCGGAAGAATTGATATCGCGTATGAAGCTTCAGTCAGATGCTATTATCGTCAATCAGGGGCAGAATCATGCCTTTCAAAAGCTGATGCAGAATGGATACGAGATCCGTTTTTATGATTTTATGGAGAAAGGCGTCGGCCTCAGCAGGAATACTGCACTGCTTCGGGCAGACGGGGATATCCTCCTATTCTCAGATGAGGATATCACGTATGATGATGGCTATGCGGACAAGATCCTTGCGGAATTTGAAAAACATCCGGAAGCAGATATGCTCTTGTTTAATATGCGGGTAGGAGCATCCAGAGCGACATACCATATTGAGAAATACGGCAGGGTACGATGGTACAATAGTGGGCGTTATCCGACCTACAGTTTTGCGGTGCGACGAGAGAAGCTTCACCGGAACAACATCACATTTTCGTTGTTATTTGGCGGAGGAGCAAAATACAGCAATGGTGAGGACAGTCTTTTTCTGAGGGACTGCCTGAAAGCGGGACTTAAGATTTACAGTGTTCCGGTAGAAATTGGGGAAGAAGCGGAAAGGGAATCTACCTGGTTTACCGGATATCATGAGAAGTTCTTTTTTGACAGAGGGGTATTATATCATTATCTTTATGGCAGGATGGCAGGTTTGTTTGCACTGCGTTTTATTCTGACCAAGAAAGCTTTTATGTGCAGGGAGATTCCGCCGGGGCAGGCGTTTAAGCTGATGAAGCAGGGAATCCGGGATGCGAAAAAACAGAGATAGAGAAATATCAGAGAGGTATGGATGGGGTATATTTTATATATTTTGATTACAATTTTATCGGTATGGATTGCCTGTCATGTGACCGGGATGCGTGGCCGCCGGACAGCCGTATCTTTTGATGGACGGAAGGCGGTTCGGGGAAGCGGCTCCAGACAGGAAAAGATCGACCAGATCTGTGTGATGGCGATCTTTATTCTGCTCTTCGGTGTATCGGCGCTCCGTATTTATACGGGTAATGATTATCAGACGTATATCAGTCATTTCCATGATATCTACCGTGGTAATTATGTTGTGACGGAGCGGGGATTTAATCTGGTTGTGACAGCGGTCTATCGATTCTTTCAAAAAGAGTGCTATCTTGTAATTTTTGCACTTTTTGCTTTTTTGACAGTTGGAATTTTTTTAAAGGCATTGTATGACCAGAGCGTAGATTTTCCAATGTCCTTTTTTCTGTTTATGATGCTGGGAATTTATTTTCAGACTTACAATACGGTACGGTATTACTTTGCGCTTGCGATCGTTTTATATTCTATGCGTTATGTTCTCAGAAAGCAATACATCAGATTTCTGATCGCCATTTTGATAGCATCGCTGTTTCATAAGACGGCGCTGATTGTAATTCCGTTGTATCTGCTTGCCGCGATCCGGTGGAAATGGCAGCATCTTATGATTGCAGGTATATTGGCGGTATCCGGATTGTTTTTTCAGGAACAGTATATGGCGTTGTTCATAAGGCTGTATCCGTCTTACGTAAATGAAGAGGAATATCTGGCTTCGGGTGGTTTTAGCATCATTAATGTATTCCGCTGCGTGGCTGTTCTGCTATTTTCATTGTATGTGCTGAAAGGGGAAAAGGAATGGTATGCTGATCGGGAGACGCGTTTTTATTTCCAGTTAAATCTGGGAGCTTTGGCTTTATATCTTTGTTTTTCCTTTGTTCCATTTTTGTCAAGGATCGGATATTATTTGAACATCAGCCACTTGTTTTTTCTGCCTGTCCTGTTAAGGTTCATCCCAGAGAAAGTTCCGATGTCGATGGTAGGAAAAATGGGGAATATCAGCAAAAAGAAAATCTGCAGATATCTGGTATTGTTTGCAGGAGTGATCTATTTTATGATGTTTTTGTACAAGGCAACAGCGGTCAATGTCAGGATCTTGCCATATCACAGCTGGTTATGGACTGAGATTGCAGAGTGAAACAGCTGGTTGCAGGATGTAAGGGAAGATAAAGGCAGGAGAAAGATATGAAATTCTCTATCATTGTGGTATCATTAAATGCCGGGGAGGAACTACGTAAGACCGTAGAAAGCATCCTGATACAGACTTATCAAGATTTTGAAATCTTAGTCAAGGACGGTATGTCGAAAGACGGGTCTGTAGAGATGCTTCCCACAGATGACAGGATCCGCCTGATCAGGAAGAAAGACCAGTCGATCTATGACGCCATGAATCAGGCTGTCAGGGAAGCGGCTGGAGATTATGAGATCTTCTTAAACTGTGGTGATTATTTTTATAATGAAAAAGTTTTGGCAAGGATCGCCAAAGAGATTGCCGGCAATTCTGCGGATATCTATTATGGTCAATTATACCGGCGTATACAACAGTCAGTGGATGAACCGGCGCACGAGATTACGGATTTTGTCTGCTATCGCAATATCCCCTGTCATCAGGCATGCGTTTATGGGAAAAAGATGTTCCAGCAGAGAGGATATGACTTGTGTTATCCGGTTAGGGCGGACTATGAACATTTTCTCTGGTGCAGATATGAGGGCGGTGCAGTATTTCACTATATGCCCTTCGTGATCGCTTCCTATGAGGGCGGTGGTTTTTCGGAGACAAAGGACAATTTAAAATGTGCCGCCGATGAGCATAAAAGGATTACCAAAAAATATCTTGGTGTAAAATGTGTGCTTTACCGGGGGATCATGATCGTGACGCTGCAGCCATTGCGTAAGTGGATTGCAGATAACCCTCGTCTTTCCAAAGGTTATCAAAGGTTGAAAGGCATGATGTACCGAAAATGAACGTTCTGGAAAGAACATGGGGAAGGAAAGTTTTGTAAAAAGATACAGGAAACGTTCTTTGATGTAAGGATGATATGTTAAATGGAATATGAAAGGACAGAGCTGCATTATGAAGGTATTATGGATCTGTAACTTAATGCCGGCAATTATTGCCAGAGCATTGCATAAACCGGCGACCAATAAGGAAGGCTGGGTTATGGGAACCGTATCGCAGGTGATCAAAAACCGCAATCTGACTCTGGGTATTGCATTTCCGGTGTCTGAGGAAGAACCTGTGCATGGACAGGTGAATGATATTGCATATTATGGGTTCTATGAGGACAGCGAACATCCGGAGGAGTATGATCATTCTTTGGAATCCTTTCTGGGACTGATCTGTGAAGAATTTCAACCGGATGTAATCCACTGTTTCGGTACGGAATATCCCCATACGCTGGCGATGCTTCGGATCAAGGAATGGAAAAGCCGTGTTCTGGTTCATTTACAGGGGATTATGGATATCTATGCTTCGCTGTATTACGCAGGTATACCGGAAGATGTGTCAGAACGGGCAACTCTGCGTGACATTATAAAAAAGGACAGTATCTGGCGGCAGAAGGAAAAATACGAAAAGCGGGGAGAAAATGAAAAAGAAGTGCTTCGGATTGCGGAGTATGTCTGCGGAAGGACGGAGTTTGATAAACGGTATCTGGAAGATATCAATAAATCATGTACGTATTATACCATCAATGAGACACTGCGTCAGGAATTTTATGGACCAAGATGGGAACTGGGGAATTGTTCCAGACATACAATCTTTGTAGCGCAGGGCAATTATCCCATCAAAGGAATCCATTATATGATCACGGCGCTTGCTAAGATTAGAGAGACATATCCGGATGTCCATCTCTATGTGTCTGGCGACAATGTAACTGCTTACAGGACATTAAAGGATAAGATCAAAATATCCTCCTATGGTAAGTATCTGCGTGATCTGATGCGTGAGAATCATCTGGAGGAACATGTGACTTTTCTGGGACAGCTGACGTCTCAGGAAATGGTAGAAAGATATTTAAACACACATGTTTATGTTATTCCGTCCGTGATAGAAAATTCACCGAATTCCTTAGGGGAGGCGATGCTTCTTGGCATGCCCTGCGTTGCGGCAAAGGTTGGAGGAATCCCGTCGCTGGCGAAGGAAGATGAAGAGATTCTTATGTATGAGGCACAAGATACGGAAGCTCTGGCAGAAGCGGTAAAGAAGCTGTTTCAGGATGAGAAGCTGGCAGAGGAGCTGGGGCAGGCGGCCCATGCAAGGGCTGTGCTTACCCATGATGCACAAGCGAATTATAAAATGTTGTGCTGGGTATATGATGCGATAGCACAGAATAATAAGTAGGTAGATTGAAAAATAAGATTGATATCTTATTTTTCAATCGGCAATTTGAGTCAGAGCCTCAAATTGCCTTGGTCGCAGATGAGAAACCGCCTACGCGGATTTCTCATCGCGTGTCATCGCAGCAAGCTGCTCTGGCATGGGGGATTATTATGAAGCTTACATTCATTACGAATTATCTAACCCATCATCAGCTGCCGTTTACGGAGGAGATGTACCGACGGCTGGGCAGTGATTTTGTTTTTATTGCCACGAACCAAATGGATGAGGAACGGATCCGGATGGGCTGGGCGATCGAAGACCAAAACCGATATCCGTACATCAGGTTTTATGATGATGATATGCAGTCCTGTGGTGAACTGATTATGGACTGTGATGTGCTGATCTGCGGCGGAACCCATGAAGTGTATATACATCAAAGGATCATGGCAGGAAAGATTACCTTACGGTATTTTGAACGTCTTTATAAAAAGGGACAATGGCATGCGTTTACGCCAAGGGGCTATATAAAAAAATGGAAAGAGCATACTGCCCAGAGAAAGAAACCGGTATATCTTCTTTGCGCCGGTGGATATGTGGCGTCTGATTTTCATTTGTTTCGGGCTTATCCCGGGAAAATGTTAAAGTGGGGATATTTCCCGCAATTTATCCTGTATGATCTATGGGAATTGATGGAGGGGAAGAAGGGAAGATGCGATATCCTTTGGACCGGCAGGATGATTGGCTGGAAGCATGCTGAAGATGCGGTGGAAGCGTTAAAACTGCTTTTAGAAAAGAAAGGCACGAAAATAGACATTCACTTAACAATGATCGGAGATGGGGAATGTGCATCCCCAATTAAGGGTATGATAGAGAGGGAAGTGATTGACGGAAAAAAACTTTCCGATGTAATCACCATACAGCCGTTTATGAGACCGGATGAAGTACGCAGTATCATGGAGAAGAGCGATATCTACCTGATGACCAGCGACTATGAGGAAGGCTGGGGAGCTGTGGTCAATGAAGCGATGAACAGCGGATGCGCGGTCATTGCGTCCTCCGGTGCAGGAAGTGTGCCGTATCTGATCCGTCACGGGGAGAATGGCATGGTATACCGCAGCGGCGATGTAGAAGAACTGGCTGGATATTTAGGGCAGCTGGTTAGTGATGTCGCTAAGAGAAAAAAACTTGGGATTGCCGCTTATAAAACTATTGCAGATCAGTGGAATGCGGCTTCTGCCGCAGAACGGATGGTGAAGTTTTGTAAGCAGCTGGTGCAGGGAGATTACCAGCCGGAGCCGGAAGGTCCATTGTCGCTGGCAGAACTGATCGACCCCCAAAAGGGATATGAGTATTGCCATAGGAACGGAAAGGAATCTGGCTAATGCAGATCATTTTTGTATCAAATTATATCAATCATCATCAGCTTCCGTTTTGCAAAGCAATGCTGGCACAGAACAAGGGGGAGTTCCTTTTTATTCAGACAGAACCCATGGAGCAGGAGCGGACGGCAATGGGATGGGCATTAGATGTGAAGGAATATCCTTTTGTAAGATGCTATTATGAAGAGCCGGAAAGCTGCCAGAAGCTGATCAATGAAGGAGAGATCGTCATTTTTGGCGGTGTGGAGGAGGAATCCTATATAGAACCCCGATTGGAGTCCGGTAAGCTGACGATCAGGTACAGTGAACGGATCTATAAGGAAGGGCAATGGAAATTTATTTCTCCCAGAGGATTAAAGAAGAAATACCATGATCATATCCGTTATCGGAAAAAGAATGTTTATCTGCTTTGTTCCGGCGCTTATGTTGCATCGGATTTTCAATTGATTCATGCATATCCGGGAAAGATGTTTACCTGGGGTTATTTTCCGGAGTTTATGGAATACCGGGCAGATGAGCTGATGGATCATAAAAGCGCTGATGGAAGTATAGAAATTCTGTGGGCAGGACGTATGATCGACTGGAAGCATCCTGAGCATGCGATTGAGGCTGTGGGGGATGTGCTGAAAGAGAATCCTAAGGTACACCTGACGATGGCGGGCGGCGGTGAGATGGAGCCGCAGCTTAAACAGATGGCGGCGGAACTGGGAATAGAAGGAAGCATCACATTTACCGGGTTTTTATGTCCACCAGATATAAGGGAGAAAATGCTGGGTGCAGACATTTTTCTGTTTACCAGTGATTATAAAGAGGGCTGGGGAGCTGTCTTAAATGAGGCGATGAACAGCGGCTGTGCTGTCGTTGCATCCTCCGGGATTGGGGCAGTTCCGTATCTTTTGCGCCATGGGAAAAACGGTATGGTGTATCGTAATGGAAAGATAAAAGAATTAAAGCAATACGTCAGGGAACTCGTGGGGCAGAAAGGATTGTGCCGCAGTCTTGGACTGGCGGCTTATGAAACGATCCGTAATACATGGAATGCCGATGTGGCGGCGGCGAATCTGCTGCGTCTGCTGCGTTCCATACAGATGGAACAGCCGGAGGCGGCGGTAAGCGGTCCGGCAAGCCGCGCGGATATCATTGCGCCCGCAAAGGGATATGTGTATACAAGAAAATAATAATACAATAAATTACAAAAGGAGCAGCGTTATTTAGATGAATAAGAATTTAGTTTTTAATATTCTTGCCTATGAGAATGAGTACCAGACATCCACCCAGATGGGAGAAGGCTGTACAAATCTGGTGATCCGCAATTATCTGAAGGATTCCTTTGTCTGCCTGAAATCCTGCTTATTGCATACGCCAGATACAGACGCAAAATTATTTGTGAATTTTGAAATGGTGAAGGAAGATAGGATGTTGTTTGAGGAAAACGGGATCGAGATCTGTCAGCTTGCGTTTGATAAATTTCGCTTTCCAAAAGAGTACCGTTGGGCACTGGTCAATTATCGGCTTTGTGTGCTGGATCATATTGTTTATCATATGGAATATGAGAATTTACTTGCGATTGATACGGATGAATACTGCGTGGATGATCTTTCAGATGCATTTGCTGAGATGCAGGAAGGAATGGTTCTTTATGATACGGCGGAGCGTTTCAGCCACAGCGAACGTCAGGCGATCATGGATACGGCGGAGTTTTACTTTGGCAGGCGTGTCAATGTGCCGCATATCGGCGGAGAATTTATCGGTGGCAACAGAGATGCGATGAAGGAATTTTTAAAGATCTGTCAGGACGTTATTGATGGTTCCTTTGCTAAGGTAGATGAGAAAAAGCTTTATAAATATAACGATGAATATGTGATGTCTGCCGCTGCCTATGCGTATGCAGAGAGAGGCAGAATCGTCAATGCAGCGCCTTATATCTATCGGTACTGGACGATCAGGAAGTTTTTCCTGGTTTCTACGAATTGGAAGTATAATTCCGTCTGTCTATGGCATATGCCGGTGGAGAAAAAGCGTGGAATGTTTAAGCTTTATAACTATTATATGAAATATAAGCGTTTTCCGGAAAAGGAAAAAGCAGCGGCAATGATGGGATTTGGCAGATCAACAAGACCGTATGTTTTATCTGATTATCCGATCCTGTTTAAAAACCGTCTTGAGGAGCGGGCAGAGAAGAAGCGGGACAAATAGGGAGAGAGAAAAGAATGCTGTTTCCAAGTAATATATTTTTATTTTGTTTTTTGCCCGTCGTGCTTGTTTTATACTATGGCGGCTGTCATGTGCTGCTGAAAAACCACATGGTCGCAAAGAACATTTTATTGCTGATCGCAAGTCTGATATTTTATGCTTATGGGGAAGGATGGAATCTGATTCTCCTGATTGTCTCTATCGGGATGAATTATGTTTTTGGTCTGTTGTTTGAAAGAAAGACTGATAGTGAACGGGCGGATCATAAAAGCAGTGGTTTTAGAAGAACCATATTTGTACTGGCGCTTTTGGGAAATCTGGGGATTCTTTTTGTATTTAAATATCTTGATTTCGTAATCGCGAACAGTAACCGTTTTTTTCATACAAATCTGCCGTTGACAGAGATTGTGCTTCCCATCGGCATTTCCTTTTTTACCTTTCAGGCGCTTTCCTATATTATAGACGTATATCGCGGTACCGTCCGCGTTCAGCGGGATCCGATCAAGCTGGGACTGTATATTGCACTGTTTCCGCAGCTTGTTGCCGGACCTGTTGTTCGTTATGATGCAATAGAGAAGCAGATGGTTGATAGGAAGGAATCCTATTCGCTGTTTGGAGAAGGAGTGGTACGTTTTATTGTCGGTCTTGGGAAAAAGGTGCTGCTTGCGGATACAATGGCACTGTTTGCGTCGAGGATTTTGACGGAGGTTTCTGGCGGCAGTGCAATCAGCGTTTCGATGGCATGGCTTGGGGCGGTGGCTTATACGCTGCAGATCTATTATGATTTTTCAGGATATTCGGATATGGCGATCGGTCTTGGGAAAATGTTTGGATTTACATTTATGGAGAACTTTAACTATCCGTATATCTCAAAAAGCGTTTCGGAATTTTGGCGCAGGTGGCATATTTCTATTGCTACATGGTTTCGCGATTATGTATATATCCCATTAGGCGGCAATACCCATGACTGGCGTACCTACCGGAACATTTTTGTTGTCTGGCTTTTGACCGGCTTGTGGCATGGCGCAGGATGGACGTATATTATGTGGGGAATGTTGTATTTTGTTGTGCTGGTGGCGGAGCGTCTGACCGGGCTTGGGAGGAGAAGAAAACTTCCGCCGGTGGTTGACCACATCTATACGATGCTGATCGTTATCGTCGGTATGGCGATCTTTATGTCGCCGTCATTATCGGTTGCAATGCAGTATTTAAGAAATATGTTTGGAATCGGTGCGGCGGGAGTCGTAGATGCAGTGACGGTATTTTATCTGAAGGACAACTGGATCTTCTTTACTCTGGCGGTATTGTTCGTTACACCGATTGGGAAGAAATTGGAAAAGATCTCCTGGTTGTATCAGATCCTTTTGGGATTCATTTTACTGCTGTCGATTGTCTATATCCTGAAGGGAAATTATAGTCCGTTTATCTACTTTAGCTTTTGAGGCACGGCGGTTGCATTCGGCATATTTAGACAATTGCAGGGCTTAGTTTTCTTAATCTTCCGTTGCGCAACATAGACAATATCACCGCAGGGCACGCTTCCGCTGCGCACGCTCTGCAGCGGCACTAGGATGCCAAAGAACGGCATCTAAGTGCCGGCGAGCGTACAAGCACCCTGCTTGTGATATGGTCTATATTGCACAACTGTGTTACTGGAATACTAAAATACAGAAATATATAGTTTGTAGCAATTCCGGATAACAAGTATATCGAATTAATGAAATATAAGATTACTGAAATGCAGGAAACTTGAAGGAGGTTTACATAACCTGAAGTTTGAGCATCTATGTTCCAAAAATGATTTCATTTATGATGTTAGAACATAGATGCTCAAACGAAAAGTTATGTAAGCCGATCAAAAAGCGTTCAAAAGTATTGCTTTAAAGAAACCGGACATCACAAGAGCGATTATAACTTAATTCAACTTTAATATGGCATATTTATGAGAGGATCGAAAATATGACAGAAAAGAAAAAATGGCATCTAGGGATACTGATATTTTTCCTGATGGTCATCGTGGTTGGAACAATGCTTAATCTATTGGAGTTTCTTAGGCGTTCCGAACCGGAGGGAAGGATGCGTGGACTGAATCAGCTGGTTACGGTGGAGGATGCCGCCATCAATGCCTGGGGCGGATTTCAGAGACTGCTTGGAAAACAGGCGGCATATGGTTCCACATTTTATGAAGATGTCACTCTTTTGGAGAATGGTTATGCCACAATGGCAGATCGCGATCCAAGCTACGCGGCGGCAGTGGAAGGCGCTGAGGGAGCTTATGCTCTGGCACAGGAGATCGGAGCGGAGTTTTTGTATGTACAGACGCCGGCAAAGCAGAGATATGAAGAAGAATTCCCGTCGGGTGTTATCAATTATTCTATGAGCAAGCATGAAGGCGCAGTCAGCAGTTTAAGACAGGCGGGCGTCCCGCTGATCGATATGCGGGAAGTATTGGAGCAGAGCGGGACAGATTGGTATGATTATTTTTATCAGTCAGACCATCACTGGCGGAATAATGCGGCATTTCTTGCATATCAGGAAATCTGCGGCTTTATGGAGGAATGCGGCATGCCCATCAATCAGGAATATCTGGAAGAATCACAATATGAGAAGATACTGTATGAAGATGTGTTTTTAGGCACTCATGCCAGAATGGCGGGAACGCTATATGCGGGACTGGATGATTATGAATTGTGGCTGCCCTTATTTGATACGGCATTTACGCTGGATGTGGCATCTCAGGGGATCCATCTGGAGGGTAACTTTGAGGATTGCTTTGTTCATTATGAGAATCTGGATCATCCTAGTTTTGATTATTATGCATATTATGCGTATTTAAAAGAGGACTTTGACTGCTTTGAGATCGTCAATCAAAACAATCCCGAAGGGGCGCATGTGCTGATTGTCAGGGATTCCAGTGCGGTGCCGGTATCGGTATTTCTGGCAGAACAGTGTTCTGAGCTGGATATTCTGGATCTCAGATATTCCGGTGATCAGGATATGATCTCGTATATTAGGAAGCAGCAGCCGGATTTGATCTTATATATCTTTGGACCGGGGTATCTTGGCAATGAAGGGGCGATGATACTAAGATAAATGCATACGAATTTGCAAAGGAATATGCAGCTTTGCAGCGAAAATTCGATGCTGGAAATACTTTCGTCAGCATTTCTCTATAAATCAGTTGTGCAATATAGACAATATCACACGCCGGGTGCTTGTGCACTCGCCGGCACTTAGATGCCGTTCTTTGGCATCTTATGTGCCGTTGCGAAGTGCACGCAGCGGAAGCGTGCCCGGCGGTGATATGTCTATGTTGCGCAACGGAAGTTAGCGAAAATAAAGTTAGCGAAAATAAAGTTTCGCAGATGCTTAATAGTGAGATGATATTGTGAGGGGGATTCCGATGACATCCGAAACTGCAAAGAATTTTTTCAGCAGGCGGAAGAAATGGCTTTACTGGGGTGGGATCATTGTGGCGCTTTTATGCTTCTTCTACTATGAAAACCGCCATCTTGTTGTGACGGAATTTACATATGTCAATGAGTCTGCCGAAAATTTTCCGGACGGATACCGGATCGTTCAGATTTCCGATCTGCATAATGCGGTTTTTGGCAGGAATCAACGGGCTCTGATGGATAGAATTACGGAATTGGCACCCGATATGGTTGTAATCACAGGAGATATCGTTGACTCGAATCATACGGACATAGATGTGGCGATAGATCTGGTGGTTCAGCTAGTGGGACTGTGCCCCGTATATTACGTAACCGGAAACCATGAATACTGGCTGGATGAGGGCGACAGACGGAGGCTGTTTGAGGAAATGGAACAGGCGGGCGCTATCCTCCTGTTTAATGAAGCGGTTACTGTAAACGCTTCCGGCGGGACATTTGATCTGATCGGATTGGATGACAAGAGTCTTGCCGACGACACGCTTAAGGCACTTTTAAGTGAATGTAACAGTGAAACGCTGAATATCGTTCTTGCCCACGAGCCGCAGTACATAGAAAATTACGCTGTGGCAGACGCCGATCTGGTTTTATGCGGACATGCCCACGGCGGTCAGTTTATTTTACCGTTGATTGGACCGGTTGTTGCACCGGATCAGGGGTTTTTCCCCCAATATACATCCGGGGCATACCGTATGGAGGATACGACCATGTTTGTCAGTAGAGGGCTGGGTAACAGCATTATTCCTGTCAGATTGTTTAATGATCCCGAAGTGGTATGCATTGATCTGGCGGCAGGGCATTAGCCGGTCTGGCATTGCCGATAAGGCGTATCTGTAGTATTATGGCTTATTTTTGACAGTCTCTTTAAAAAAGAATATAATAAATTCAATTGTGCAATAATCTTTGATAAGGAATCATTGTTATCATAAGAAAAAGAGTGAAAAATGAGAGAAAGGAAACCAAACCCATGTTAAATGATAAGACGATCCTGATTACCGGAGGAACCGGTTCTTTCGGAAAAGCTTTTACCAGATATGCGCTGACCCATTATCAGCCGAAGAAGATCATTATCTATTCCAGAGACGAATTTAAACAGTTTATTATGCAGAATGAGTTTAAGGAATATAAGGATAAACTGCGTTTCTTTATTGGGGATGTCCGGGATGTGGAACGTTTAAGACGCGCCCTTAACGGTGTGGATTATGTCATTCATGCGGCAGCCTTAAAGCAGGTGCCGGCGTGTGAGTATAATCCCAATGAAGCGATCAAGACCAATATTCATGGCGCTATGAATCTGATCGAGGCGGCGCTTGACTGTGACGTAAAGAAGGTAGTTGCACTTTCTACGGACAAGGCGGTCAATCCGGTCAATCTGTATGGCGGTACAAAACTGGTGTCCGATAAATTATTTATTGCTGCCAATGCTTATGCAGGCGCACAGGATATTAATTTTTCCATTGTCAGATATGGCAATGTGGCAGGAAGCCGCGGTTCGGTCATTCCTTTCTTTCAAAATATTATTAATAACGGCGGTAAGGAACTGCCAATCACGGATTACCGCATGACAAGATTCTGGATTTCCTTGACCCAGGGTGTAGAACTTGTAATCAAGGCGTTAGAAGAAGCAAAAGGCGGCGAGACCTTTATTTCCAAGATCCCTTCCTTTAAGGTTACAGATCTTGCACAGGCGATGCTGCCAGGCTGTGAGATGCCGGAGGTCGGTATTCGTGAAGGAGAAAAGCTGCATGAGATCATGGTTACGGTAGAGGATTCTATGACCACCTATGAATATGACAAGCATTTTATCGTATATCCTCAGATGGTATGGAGTGAGCGCAAGAAACCGAACCCTTCCGGTAAGAAGGTGGCGGAAGGATTTTCTTACACTTCAGGCAATAATACGGAGTGGCTGAGCGTAGAACAGATCAAAGAATTGTTAAAGACGTTAGATCTGGAGAAATAAGAGATATCATACCAGAAATAGGAAGCTTATCATGTTAGAGAAAGAAGGGTAACAGGAGTAATTGGTAATATGGATAGTCATAGATTGAATAACAATCATAGTTTAAAAATCAACCAACGGTTCATTGGCGACGGACATCCTGCCTACCTGATTGCGGAGATGTCTGCAAACCATGCACAAGATAAGACCCGTGCGCTGGAGATCATCCATGCGGCAAAAGAGGCAGGCGCCGACTGCATCAAGATCCAGACCTATACCGCAGATACCATTACCCTTGACTGCAGAAATTCCTATTTTACTTTTGAAGGCGATGCATGGAAAGGAGAGAATCTCCATGACCTGTATGCCAAAGCATATACTCCCTGGGAATGGCAGCCGGAGTTAAAAGAAGAAGCGGATAAGATCGGGATAGACTTTTTTTCTACGCCCTTTGATCCCACAGCGGTGGATTTTTTGGAACAGATGAACGTTTCCTTTTATAAGATTGCATCCTTTGAGGTTGTGGATATCCCATTGATCAAAAAAACGGCGGCAACCGGAAAGCCGATTATTATGTCGGTAGGTATGGCGACGATTCAGGAGATTGAAGAAGCAGTGGCTGCAGTGCATTCCATGGGCAATGACCAGCTTGCTTTATTAAAATGCAGCAGTTCTTATCCGGCGATTCCGGCACACATGAATCTGAAGACGATCCCGGATATGAAGGAAAGATTTCAAGTTCCCATTGGACTTTCGGATCATTCCATGGGAAGCGTTGCCGCAGTGACGGCAGTTGCTTTGGGAGCAAATATTATTGAGAAACATTTCTGCCTTGGAAGAGAGATCGAAAATCCCGATTCTGCATTTTCCATGGAACCGGAAGAGTACCGGAAGATGGTGGAAGAGATCAGGCAGGCAGAAAGGGCGATGGGTACTGTTAGTTATGAGCTTTCGGCAGAGGAAGAAAGCAGCCGGAATACCAGAAAGTCTATTTTTGTATCGGCTGATATTGCGAAGGGCGAGAAGATAACGCCGGAGAATATCCGGGTGGTCAGACCGGCTTACGGCATGGAGCCAAAGTATTATGAAGAAGTACTAGGCAGGCGGGCAAAAGTGGAACTTGCATTTGGAACACCGCTTAGCTGGGAGCTGTTGGAAACGGCGGACAGCTGATGAGTCTGGCGTATGTGTTATATAAGGGGAATATAAAATCAGATGACTTTGTATATCAGAACAGAAGCCAATCGCGTCACAGCCACCGGACATATGATGCGGTGTCTGGCGATCGCTGATGCGGCTGCTGAAAAAGGGATTCGGACAGTATTTATTGTAGCGGAAGAAGGCTCGGAGAAATTTCCGCAGGAGCGGGGATATGAGACGATCTGTCTGGGACGCCGGTGGGATGATTTTGCCGGGGAGATTTCTGTGATGGAGAGGCTGATCATCGACCGGCACGTGGAGATGATGCTGATCGACAGCTATTTTGTCTCTGAGGATTATATGAAGGCTGTAACCAAAATGACAAGGACCGCATATATTGATGATCTGCATGCAGCGATCTGGTCATGCAGTATTCTCATTGATTATGCGGTCTATTATGATTTGTTTGACTATCGGAAGGAATACCCGGATACAAAACTACTGCTGGGCTGTAAATTTGCGCCACTGCGTAAGGAGTTTAAGAATCTGCCTGCGAAGCAGATCAGACAGGCTGTGAAAAAGGTGCTGGTGGTGACCGGAGGGACAGACGAGTATCATTTTATGAGGCAGTTTACTGAGGCATTGCTGTCGCAGCGCAGTCTGTTTGCCGGGGTGGAGTTTACGCTGATCTGCGGAGCATTTAACCGGGAGATAGAGGAGATCAGAAGACTTTCCGCAGATTATATGGCGGAATCTGATGTCATGAGAATCAAGATCTATCCTTCGCTTCCCACGTTAAAGGATGCAATGCTGGAAACGGATCTTCTGATCACGGCGGGGGGCACGACGCTTTATGAAATGGCGGCATGTGGGACGCCCGGAATCTGTTTTAGCATGGCGGACAATCAGTTGGACAATGTCAAGGGGTTTGCGTCACGGGATCTGGTTTGGTATGCAGGCGATATCAGAAAAGATTTCTCTTTTGACGGATTGATTCAGATAATGAAAGAACTGATGCAGGATTATGCGGCAAGGGCTGCTGTTTCCGAAAAACTGAGGGCTTTAGTAGATGGAAAGGGAGCGGAGAGGATCGTAGATGCAGTTATCCATTATCGTTCCGGTCTATAATATGACCGCGGACCAGAAATTGAATCAGTGTCTTGATTCCCTGCTGTCGCAGACGATCTCGGATTATGAGATCATTGCGGTAGACGATGCGTCCACAGATGATTCCCTGAGAGTGCTCAGACAGTATGAGGAGAAATATCCGGGGCGTATTAAAGTCATTGCCAGTGAGAAGAATCACAGGCAGGGAGGCGCGAAAAACCGCGGCATCAAAGCTGCACAGGGTGAATGGATCGGATTTATTGACAGTGATGACTGGATCGCTCCTGATATGTATGAAAAGCTTATAACCAAAGCTGAGCAGACCGGCGCTGATCTGGCAGGATGCGATTATTCCTATGTGAGCGGATATACGATGCAGCCCGGAAAGATTGTCGTCAATAACACTGCAGAACAGGCGGGCGTATTGGATGCGGAGAGACATAAGAAGCTGCTGCTTCGTCCCGGCAGTATGGTAGTTAAGATCTACCGCCGTCAGGTGATGATAGAGCATCATTTGGATTTCCCGGAGGATATCTTTTATGAGGATAACTGTGCATCGCCGTTGTGGTCGCTTTATTTTACACATTTTGAACGGGTGGAGGAGCCGCTTTACTTTTACCGGATGCTTGAGGATTCTACAACGCATTGTGTGACATGGGAACGTTGTCTGGATCGGATGAAGACGGGGGAACTTTTCCTGCAGGAGTGTAAAAAGCGTAACTTATATAATGCGTATCGAGACGAGATAGAATACTGGTTCACGAAGATCTATTATGCGACAACCCTGTTTTCCTATATGTATTCCGGCAGACGCCAGAAACTGGCTAATACAGCGTTGCTGCGGAGGAAGATCAGAGAGTTTGTGCCGGATTTTCAGGACAATCCTTATTATAAGGATATGACGCCAACGGAGGATCAGAAATTGATCGCCATGCATATGCGGTCTAATTTCCTGTTTTTCTTATATTATAAATTATTATTTGGATACCGCAGATTGAGAAAAAAATTACAAACCGAATCAACAGATGGAAAATAGATTGGATTGGGGAGATGAAATATGAACGCAGTTGCCATTATTACAGCCAGAGGCGGCAGTAAACGTATTCCCAGGAAGAATATCAAACCGTTTTTAGGAAAGCCGATCATTGCTTATTCTATTGAGGCAGCCATATCTTCCGGTGTTTTTGATGAAGTCATGGTTTCTACGGACGACGAGGAGATTGCGGAGATTGCCAGAGCATATGGGGCAGAAGTGCCGTTTTATCGAAGCGAAGCGATGGCGGATGATTTTGCGACGACAGCGGATGTTCTGGAAGAAGTGCTAAGGATGTATCGGGAAAGAGGAAAGAATTTTGACTGCTTTTGCTGTATTTATCCGACAGCGCCGTTTCTGACTGCAGAGAATTTAAGGGCTTCTATGGACACATTGATTCGTCAGGATGCGGATACTGTGCTCCCGGTAGTAAGATTTTCTTTTCCGCCGCAGCGTGCGGTGGTGATGCAGGATGGGTATTTATGCCCAAAATGGCCGGAGCACACGCTTACACGTTCACAGGATCTGGAACCGTTTTACCATGACTGTGGACAGTTTTATTGTTTAAGAACGAAGAGCTTTCTGGAACAGAAGAAGGTGGTAATGGAAAAAACCATGCCGTTTTTTCAGGAGGAAATGCGTGTGCAGGATATTGATACGGAAGAAGACTGGAAGATCGCTGAGATGAAATACCGTCTTATGCAGAGCGGAGGGCAGCAATGAGTTTGTACTTAAGGACAGCGAATGAGCGGGATAGAAAGCAGCTCTTTGACTGGGCAAATGAAACAAAGACACGTGCCAATTCCTTTCATCAGGAAAAGATCTCCTGGGAGGAACATAACGGATGGTACGACCGCGTGATGCAGGCAGAGGATGTGCTGCTTTATATTGCCATGGATTTTATGAAGCCGGTGGGACAGGTCAGGCTGAACATAGAAGATGATGCCGGCAGGATCAGCTACAGCGTGGATGAGGAATGCCGTGGAGATCATCTGGGACAGAAGATGCTGGCGTTGCTGGAAAAGGAAGCGGTGGGAAAGGTTACACGGCTTGTTGCGGAAGTAAAGCCGGATAATATGGCTTCCAGACAAAACTTTGAAAAACTGGGATATGAGCTCTATAAAGAACAGGATGACAGTCATCAGGAAAAGGTCATTTATATCAAAGATCTGGATGCTGCAAAAACAGGGAGTTCATCTGATAAGGAACAAAATGCGGCAGCAAAAAAAAGAGAACCGCAGTTTGAAATATTAAGAGTGGTTGCCATGCTGATGGTGATCCTGCTGCATTATATAAGCAAGGGCGGATTGCTGGCAAATCCGGCTGGAGATATGAGGTTTTCTGACTGGGTGTTTTGGGGATTGGAAGCGTTATGTCTGGTCTGTGTGAATGTTTATGTCCTGATCAGCGGATATTTCTTTGCAGAAAGCAGATTCCGGCTGGGAAAGATCGCGGGGATCTGGTGTCAGGTGTTTTTCTACAGTGTGGTTATTGCGGCAGTTTGTATGGCTGTGGGCATTGCGGATTACCGGCAGTATTTTGATCTGTATAACCTGCAGTTCTTTGTTTTTCCTGTGATCAATGGACATTATTGGTTTGCAACAGCGTATTTGTTAATGTACCTGTTTTCTCCGGTGATGAATTATGCAATCAAAGGGATGAGCAGGAAACAATTCCAGATGCTGATCCTTTTGCTGTTGATCCCGTTTTGTTTCGCAAAATCCATTCTCCCGCTGCCGCTTATGGTGGATGACTGCGGTAACAGTTTTATCTGGTTTTTATGTCTGTATCTGATTGCAGCATATATCAGGAGGTACGGGATTCCTTTTCTGGAAAAGAGGAAAAAGGCGTTGGCAACGTACCTGCTTTCGGCGGCAGGTATCCTGGTGGCGTTGGCTTTTGCCGGTTTCCTGAATCGTCAGACAGGTCATTATGAATATGCGTTAGAAATTCCGCTGCATTATAATTTTTTCTTTATTCTGACTGGCTCGCTGGGACTGTTTTATTGTTTTAAAACATGGAAGGTGAAAGAAAATGCACTGGTGCGCTATTTAGTGAGGATCGCTCCTTATACCTTTGGGGTATATCTGCTGCATGAGCATCTTCTGCTGCGTTTTTGGTGGCCGGAAACCTTTAGGGTGTCGGAGATTTATGGAGCAGCAAGAATCTTTCATCTTCTTTTAACGGTGATTCTATTGTTTGCTGCGGGGATTCTGGTGGACGTCCTGCGAAGCCTGTTGTTTCTTTGGATTGATAAGCTGATGGTCATTGCGTTGAGGATCTATTATGCGAAGCGGGAAGCCATGGATTATCTGATCTTTGGTTTCCTGGCTACCCTGGTCAACTGGCTCGCATATGCGGCAGGCATCTTCGGACCTCTGAAGGCAGGGGTAGAATGGATTGCCGGCAAAGTATGTGCTCTGGGACTTTTGTCTGCTGCTTCTGATCCCGAGGCCTCAGCAAAGATCATTGTGGCAAATGTCTTTGCGTGGATTGTTGCTGTGTTGTTTGCTTATTGGACTAATCGGACATGGGTTTTTCGGAGTCAGGTGCACGGAGCAAAGGCAATCCTGAGGGAGTTCACGGCATTTGTCAGCGCACGTATTACGTCTCTGTTAGTAGAGACGGTGCTGTTATATTTGTTGGTAGACTGGCTTAAGTTGAATGATCTGTTTTCCAAAATACTGTTAAGTTTTATTACGATAGCGCTGAATTATATTTTTAGTAAATTATGGATTTTTAAGAAAAGCGATAAAGTCAGGGAAGAAAAGGATGCAAATGGATGAACAAATAGAAATTGGAACAGGTATGATGAGGGAAAAGGAATCTTTATTTAAAAAATTGGATATTATGCTGCCTGTTTTTCTGTTTTTGTTTGCGTTGATCGGCTGTAATCAGGGGGCAGACCTGACAGATACAACCTACAGTCTGGGAAATTATCTGTATTTTCGTGAACTGGGCGGAGAATGGATCTATGCCACGTTTTTGGCAAATATGCTTGGGTATCTTCTCCTGCTGCTGACGGGACACAGGATGATATGGATGAATGTGGCGGGGAGCGTGATCATCGCCGTAACGGCGGTG
This sequence comes from uncultured Lachnospiraceae bacterium, assembly GCA_947174185.1. Lineage (GTDB taxonomy): Bacteria > Bacillota > Clostridia > Lachnospirales > Lachnospiraceae > NK4A136. The sequence goes on from CAMWHY010000019.1 coordinate 26,584, forward strand.
GTGGTATATTATGGCCTTAGAAATGATATCCCTCGTGTTATTTTGTTTTTGGGGGAACTGATGGCAGTCGGATTATGCTGGTGTCCCAGGGTGATTTTTTATAATTATCTCACATATCTGCTACTGACGACGGCGGCAGTGATGCTTTATCATGCGATAATGACGAAGAAGAAAGGTCTGTTTCTGGCTGCGGGAATATTATTGGGGCTCAATGTCTTTGTCAGGATTTCCAATTTGACAGAGATGGCGCTGATCCTGCTGGTCTGGTACGGAGCTTTTTTAGATCGATCCGATGACCGGCAGAAAAACATGGTCTGGCAGCAGACGGGTATCTGTATCGGAGGCTATCTGCTTGGTATACTGATGGGGCTTTTCCTAATGCTCATGACAGTGGGGGCAGACGGCTATTCCCGGATGTTGAACTGGGTATTTTCTCTGTTTACATCGAGTGGAGAGGCTGGCGGTTATTCCATGAACGGGATGTTTGGAACAATCCTGAAAAATTACATGGGAAGCTTTCGCTGGCTGCTTTTTATGATGGCTGGGATTGCGGCAGGAACGGTTATGTTTTTTATAAAGAAGGATCGTTTCCTTCAATGGAAAAAGTTTTTTTATCTGGCTGGAATTGTGATTCTTGGAATTTATTTTTACAGAAATGGCGTATATGATTTCCGTTATTATAATAATGGCAGCATTTTCCACCTTTGTGTGATCTTTTTTCTGATAGAATGGATTGTGTGCATTTTAATGGTATTTCATAAAAAGGCGGAAAAAGAAGATAAACTTTTTGCTATGCTGACAATGCTGATATTATTAATAACGCCGCTGGGAAGCAATAATCATCTGTTTACTTGCATTAATAATATGTTCCTGCTGGCTCCGCTGGGATGTTTTGCAGGATATCGGCTGTATGGACTTCATCGTAAGGGATGCTGGAGATTCCCCTGTGGCGCTATGTGCATCTCATTGGCGGCAGGACTGCTGGTCCAGAGCTTATTATTTCATGGTTATTTTGTCTTCCGTGACGGAGTGGATGGTACGCCCAGGGACACGGTGATTACAGAGGAGGGGAACAGTTATCTGGCAGGCATGAAGACGGGGCAGATGCATGCGCAGGCGATTGAAGGACTGACTGCATATGCCGGAGGGCAGTTTACCGGTGATGAGGAATTGATCCTATATGGCAAACTTCCCGGCGTTGCCTATCTGCTTCATATGCCGCCTGCATTTACTACGATCTGGCCGGATCTTGAAAGTTTTCCGAAAGGCCTGTTTACGGAGGAACTGGAGCGGATAACAAGGGAATGTCTTGCCGAAGAAAGAGAATGGCCGGTTTTGGTCTTATCTTTGGAAACGGCGGCATATGCTATGCAGGATGCCGAAGGAATGCTGGTGCTTGGCGTGGATGAGGAAGAGATGCAGGCAGATGAAAAGCTGACGGCACTCTCAGCGTTTATAATATCACAAGGATACCACGAAACCTATTCCAATGAGGAATTTGTTGTTTTAGAAAAAAAATAAGAAGAAAATCCATAAAAGACTATCTTTATTTTTGTATCTATTATAAAATGATAGAATGATTGGTAATGAAATAAAAGGAATGAGGAAACCAGAATGAGGAAATGGATGAACCGTGCCGCAGTGGGGATTCTTGCGGCGATTGTCCTGTCAGGGACGACATTTGCGGCTTTTGGAATGTATGCCAGAGCAGAGAAATCAGATTATGATGATGATGATTTTACGATCGATGCAGAACTTTCTGTATCTGCATCATCGGAATCTTTTAATATTGAAATAGAAGTCACCAATGACGGACCTGATTTTGAAGGGACAGTGCGTTTGATCGCGGAGAATGGAGGAAACGATACCTGTGCTTATGATACGGCAATCTCCTTGTCTGAAGGCAGTACAAAACAGTTTGTCGTATCGATTCCCGTCAGCAGTCTGGATACCTATTATAGCGGATATGGACAGACAGGAACAATGTATGTGATTCTTCTGGATCACAAAGGAAATAGGGTTACGACAGAAAAATTTACCCGGTTTTTTCAGGATTATCAGGAGAAGGTGGTTATTGGTGTATTAAGTGATGCATATGCGGAGTTGAGTTATCTTGATGCAAATGGATATGCCATGTATATCATCAACAACAATTATGCGATAGAACTGGTAGAACTTTCAAAAGATACGCTGGCAGACGGGTTGGAGCGTCTGGATTATCTGATCATTGATCAATATGATACGTCCCTGTTAAACGCAGAAACCGTTTCCGCAGTGGAAGACTGGACAGACCACGGTGGTATGCTGATCTTTGGCACCGGCAATTATGCATATGATGTACTAAGTGGTTTTGATCAGCAGTTTCTACAGACCGAGTGTCTTGGGATCTATGAAGCCATAACAGGGAACTTTGAAACGGAAAAGGGATACGGTATGGACATGTACTCCGTAACGGGATCGTATAGCCCGTATGATTATTACGGGATATCGATTGACATGTATATTCCCTCTGTTTATGAAACGGATACGGCGATTTTATCTGGTTTCTCTCAGTATGATATGAATTATCATTATGGTTCTGGCTATGCAAGTTCCATCTCATATGGCAACGGCAGTATTACTTATCTATATTATGCATTATCAGATCCAGAGATTGCTGCGGCCTGTGCAACAACAAATTATGTTACTGAGAATATTTTGGAAATGGCAGCAGATCAAACGATGTTGGATTATGCCACATTTCATAATACGGAAGACGGCATTCGTTATTCGTATAGTCTCACAAGTGCACTTGGCATCATCGATATGGAGAAATCGAATATCAATTATAATGTTTTAAAGGCACTGATCATCCTTTATGTCATATTGGTCGGTCCGATTGTTTATCTGGTATTGAGTCGTCTGAAAAAACGTGAGTTATACTGGGTGGCCGTACCTGCCATGGCGCTTCTTTTTGTTGGCGTCGTATCCATTGCCGGAAGGGGTTTTAGGATCGCGGATACCACTGTGTGTTCTGTTACGTTCGTGGATGCTGGGGATACTGGAGATACTGGCTCCGTACTCTATGCATACAGCGCCGGACATGATGACTGGCAGGTAGCTCTTGCAGGGGAGTGCGCTTATGCGGGACCGCTGCAGAGTAATTACGGCTGGACAAGCGATCCGACGGATTATTATTTTCATGTCATTGAGGATATGTCCGGAACAAGCATAGGGATCCGCCCGGATGCCAGCTTTGAGACAGCGATGTTTCAACGTAAGGCTGCAGAGCCGACGGAGGGAGAGCTTTTGGTAGAGGATATCGAGGTTACCACTCATAACGTTAAGGGTTATGTTACCAATGAGACAGGATATGATTTCTCTTATATGCTGGTTTATGATAATAGATATTTCGCTGTCGTGGAAGGAGTAGAGGATGGTGAAAGAATTAATCTTAGGAATGCCGATGTGATCAGTCAGGCCAATGTTTCCAGTATAGATGATGTATTTTGGCGTACGGCGGAGCAGGAATATGAAGAAAATAAGACACTGGCAGCGCAAATGGCGGCGCTTTATATCGGATTGATGCAGTCGATTGATTTTGGGGGAACGGTCGTGGTTGGAGTAGTGCCAAATTATGACAGGGTCACAGCGGGCAATTGTGCGGAAAATTCTTACGGCGTTTTCTATAGTATACAGGATATATATTAAAGACAGGCTGTAAAATAAAATTTTCTGGATGAGGAAGAACGGAGGATTTCTATGCTGCATATCAGTTATCTATATAAAAATTATGGAAAATTTCAGGCAGTCAATAACTTGACGCTCCATATCCCGAAAGGGGATCTGTTTGGCTTTGTGGGACCCAATGGAGCAGGGAAGACCACCACCATAAGGATCGTCTGCGGTCTTCTGCCGGCAACGGCAGGTTCGGTACATGTGAATGGAATTGATGCATTTGCCAACCGGAAAGAGATCAAGCGGCAGATTGGATATGTGCCGGATTTCTTTGGCGTATATGATAATCTGAAGGTGAAAGAGTATTTGGAATTTTATGGTTCCATGTATGGTATGGATAGTTCGGATATCTTCAAGGTGGCTGATGACCTTCTGGAACTTGTTAATCTGCAAGATAAAAAGGAAGTTTATGTCGATACGCTGTCCAGAGGTATGAAACAGCGTCTGTGCGTGGCAAGGGCGCTTCTTCATAATCCACAGCTTTTGATCTTAGATGAACCAAGCTCCGGGCTGGATCCCAGAGCAAGGGTGGAGATGAAGGAACTGCTGATGAATCTGAATTCTATGGGAAAGACCATTATCATCAGCTCTCATATTTTATCAGAACTTTCAGAGATGTGTACCAGTATCGGCATTATGAATAGAGGAAATCTGGTGATGGCTGGCAAGATTGATGACATCAGAGATCATATGAACGCGGACAACAGAATTATCCTTTCGATTGAGAATGATACCGAGAAGGCTGTGCGAATTGCAAAGGAACACGCAAACGTTATTGTGCACTCTGTCCGTGAAAATGAACTGATTATTTCCCATGCAGGTACGACGCAAGAGCTGAATCAAATGATACGACAGATGATGGAGCAGGAGATTCTATTGTCAGGATTCCATAAAGAGGAAGGGAACTTAGAGGCGCTGTTTATGCAGCTGACAGGAGGGACACCGGAATGAAGATCAGGTTGAATCCAATTATGAAAAAAGATATTAAGGTTACTGCCCGCAGCATGAAAATGGCGTGGGGACTGATGGCTTATGAAGCGATTCTGGCTTTTATGTTTATTATAGCACTTTCTATCCTCAGTTTTGGGTCCAGTTATAATTATCAGAATATTTATGGCGAACTGATTTCCCTGTTCCCGGTGATCGGAGTTGCTCAGGTCAGTATGACTGCATTGACGATTCCGATCATGACAGCATCTTCCATATCAGGGGAAAAGGAGCGGCAGACGTTTGATATCATGTTGACTACCTGTTTATCGCCTGGGGCGATCGTATTTGGAAAGGTAATTTCTTCCGTAGCGGAAGTCATGCTGTATGTGATAGCAAGTATTCCTATTATGGCGCTTGCATTTGTACTGGGAGGTCTTTCGTGGTGGACGTTGTTTTTGTTCCTTATTGTGATCTTTATTTTTGCAACCCTTGCGGGAAGTGTCGGGGTATTTTGTTCTTCGATCAGTAGAAAATCTATTGTTTCGATCATACTGGCGTTTGTCGTATACTTTCTTGTGTGTTTTTTAACGGTTCTGCCGATGATCATTACTTTGTTTGCCACAAGGGGAGACGTTTATGACAGTACGATCTTCCTTTTGCTGAACCCCATCGTATTTCTGGAAGAGTTTTTTATGCTTTCTATGACAGGGGATTCGTTGTTTTCCGGTGAGTTTATTTCGGATTATGGATTTTTAACGGGCCTGATTTCTCATGGACCGCTTTGGTGCATCCTTTCCGGAATCTGTATGTTGGGCTTATCAATACTGTTTATGCTTCTAGCGGCAAAGAGGATCGATCCGTTGACGGGCAAGGTCAAAAAGATTGCGAAGAAACAGCCTATCGTACAGAGCGCATTTATCCCCCAAGAGGTTAATAATGTTAATAATATAAATACTGGAAATGAGGTTCAAAATGGATGAACGTAAATTTTTGCAGAATTTCATAAAGGATTACCGGAGCAAGATGAATTTTGCCCGGCTTTTAAAATGGTGTTTTATGGCTGGTGGTGTGGGGGCATTTGCTGCGCTGCTGGTGGAGATCATTGCCTTGATCATTCCGTTTTATTATGCCAATCTTGTGGCGGTTCTTTGTGTTTTGATCAGTATTATATGCGGCGCCGTTTTGGCAATGGTGAAGAGGCACAGTATGGAAGAAGCAGCGCTTGCCATCGACCGGTTTGGTTTTGAGGAGCGCGTGATTACGGCATATGAGAATTTGGATGGCGAGGGAGCAGTGCTGTCATTGCAAAGGGATAATGCAGCCCTGCTGCTGGAACAGAATCAGCATATGGTAAAGAAATCAGTGCTTCCTTCCTGGAAGCTGATGCTGCCGGTGATCATCCTGAGTCTTTTGGCGGTTATCATTATCATGATCCCATCCGAGACCAGAGAGGTTGCGGTGAAGCGGCATGAGCTGGCTAAATATGTGGAAGAGCAGCAAGAAGAGATTGAGGAAGCGCTGGAAGCGTTGGAGGAGATTGAGACAAGCGGACTTACGGAAGATCAGATCGCACAGATCGAAGCAATGAAGGAGTCGCTGAATGCTTCTATGGCAGAGTTGGAGGAACTTACTTCCGGTCAATTTCAAATGCCGGAGGATATGAGGGCATCAGAGCTTGCCTTACAGCAGGCAAATGAGCGACTGGATTATAAAATGGATAATATGGCCAATCAACTGGGACAGATGATGGAGCAGGGGATGGGGAATGAAAATATGCAGGCATCTATAGAGAGTATGCAGAATGCGATGGATCAGCTGGCTGCCAATCAAAACGGTCAAAATGGCCAGAATGGTCAAAATAGCCAGAACGGTCAAAATGGTCATACTGGACCGAAAGGTCAACATGGACACACAGGACAAAATCCACAAACAGCAT
>CAMWHY010000020.1 GCA_947174185.1 uncultured Lachnospiraceae bacterium
GTGCAATTGCCGTCTGCGGCGCAAGCCTCCAGCTGTGATTTGGTGTAGATCTGATAGCTGTAATCGCAGTTAGAAGCTGTCATTTTTTCTTCAGAAAAATGATCGGATATAAATGCGTTCTTCTCATCCGAATCTGTCAATTCAAAAAAAGCATCACATGTTTCGCTGTCAACATTTAAATTCACGGTCAGACATGCATAATCTTTCTGCATCATAACCGTAATTTGATGAATAGATCCTCCGGACATGCTTTCGTACCCGTAGATATAAAATCCCTCGTCTAGGATTTCCGGTATGGTAAGTCCTATATAGGGACATGTAGGTTCAGGGAAACTAGAGAATCCAAAGCCCTCCGGGATTTCTCCGGTTTCGTCCCACTGGGCCATAAGTTCATTAAATTCTTCTTCCGTCATCGAATCATCTGAGTCGTCGGGATTTTCTGTGTCCTCATCGGATGCTTCGGATAGTTCCTCTTCCGGCGCGTCCTCTTCGGAAGCATCTTCTTCTATGGAAGCATCTTCCGCGGGAGCCGTTGTTTCTTTGTCTCCGCAGGCTGCTAAAAGAAAGGCGGCCGCTGTAATGCCGAGCATCAATTTGCATAATTTCTTTTTCATAAACATTCCCCTTTCATAGTCTGTAATTTTAAACTTCATGATAACATTAAAAGCGCCGGATTGCTACCAACCACAGGGTTCTTTTGCGCGCGTTATGGTTGCCTGCGTTTAATGCCACATAGTAATTTCATAGTCATTTAGTGTTAAAAATAGTCATTTCGTGACATCCCCCATGGATAAAAACAGAAGTCTGCCGATAAAATATATGAGGGAAAGGTGGTATAACAGATGTTAGTTGCTGTATGCGATGACTGCGTCAAGGATAGACAGCAAGTGCGGGAACTGATAGAACAGTATGATCAGGTAAAAGGAATTGGCATTACAATAGAAGAATATACATCCGGCGTGGAGTTGTGTCGGGATATGGGAAGGCTTTCCGATTTTACAATTATATTCATAGATATTAATATGGATCAGGTTGACGGTCTCCAGACAGTTAGAAAGATCAAAGATATTTATCAGGATCTTCCAATTGTCATTGTAACGGCATTGCTTAATTATGCATTGGAGGGGTATCGTGTGGACGCCGCCCGTTTTTTGACAAAGGAAAACTTAGAAACGACGCTGCCGGAATGTCTGGATGAGATTATAGATAAGTTGAACCGGAAAAATGAGAAGATCACATATTCTTTTGTGGAAGGAACGATTGCCTTGGAGGTTCAGCGGATTATTTATATTGAGACAGAGCGGCATAAGAATGTATTTTATACGGCAAATGAGGAATATGGTCTTTATAAGAAACTGGGCGAGATCGAAAAAGATCTGATTCCTTACGGTTTTGTCCGGGTACATCAGAGTTTCCTGGTAAATATGCGGTATGTGGAGCGTATTAGCAGTTATATATGCCGTCTGACGACAGGCAAAGAGATTTCGGTGCCAAAGTCGAGGTACCAGAAGGTGAAGCAGGAATATGCGGATTACAAAGCTGCGGTCATGTAATATATTTAATATGGAAAGGGGTCAAAAACATGAGAGTTACTAACCAGATGTTAAACGAATCAGCAAGAAGGGCGGGTATGCCGGTGAATGGACATAGCCTGCTGGATTATGTGAATGGCGGCAATAGCAATAACATGGTCTCAGAGAAGCTGATGGCAAACAAAGGACTGAGTAAAACAGAAAAGACAAAATATGAAAAACAGGAAAAGGCGGCGGAAGAACTTGATTCAATAGCGCAGAAGCTGTCCGCATCCGGGAAAGACAGTATTTGGGAAAAAGTTAAAGAATCCGGGGATACTACGGAGATTACTAAAAAGGCGCAGGAACTGGTAGAAAAGTATAATAAGCTTTTAGAAAGCATGAAGGATACTTCCGGTGCATTGAATGAATTTTATAAAAAAAGCTTAAAAGACCTTCCTGCCCAGCATAAGGAAGCTCTGGCGGAGATCGGAATCACAGCGAAGAAAGACGGCAGTCTGGAGATCGATCAGGAGAAACTGAAAGGTGCGTCGTTGGAACAGCTGGAAAAAATATTTGGAAAAGACGGCTCTCTGACACCCAGAATTTCCTATATTTCTTCCAGAATTGCAGACAATGCCAGCGCAAATTTGGAAAATCTGTCCGGCAGTTATCTGCCAAATGGCAATACAACCAGCAGTCATCTGAACAAATATGATTTCTGGGGATAATTATTATGAAAAATCAGTCGTTTTATTATAAAATGACTGATTTTTTGATTTTGCAGATCTTCTGTTCGATCAATTAATTTCAGGATTCTCCTGTATTCTTGTAAAATTCTATTTGATACTATATAATAAGTAATGACTATCAATCATTTGCAATCAACAATTGATACCAGAGTAGAAGGAAATAAGATTGAAAATGAAATGTGCTAAAGGAAGCGCTGCGTAAGAAGCAGTGCAGAAACGGAGAAACATGAAAAACAAAAGACGTAAGATTTTTTTAGGTATGATGCTTCTTCTGTTTGCCGTAGGCTGTGGCAAGAAAGAGGGCGAAACGATTTCGGATAATATGGCGCTTGGAGACGCAGATGGCGCTGTCATAGATTTCACAGGAAGCCTGTCGGATAATATGACGGGAGATCTATCACAGAATGGTATTGTTGATCTTCCGGGAAGCGTTTCACAGGATGTTTCTGCAGATATGGCAGGGGTATCTTCCAATGATATCTCAGTTTCCTCCAATGATCTTCTTGCGGAGCTGGGGGTGTATTCTAACTGTATTTATATTGCCAATATGAGCGGAAAAGATATTGATGTCCTGACGTTGATATTTTCCGAAGGGGAAGTAAGAGGTGGAGAGATCCTTGGCGGGGAAGTATTAAAGGACGGAGAACTTTTTACTTATGCGGCAACGGATATTAATGCCTTGCAGGAAGCAACCGGACTGAAGCTGACTGTAACAGCAACTGCGAAGGATGGCACGGTAATGGCATTTCCGGAGGTGCGTGTGATCAATCCCTCAGGCTGTACTGTGGTTCTAAGCCGTGGGCATTCCACCAGCGAGAATCAGGCAGGTTATGAGGTATATATTGAGTAAAAATAAAGATTTGTTTAAGTATCCTTTATAAAAATTGAAACCTTATAGTAAATAATCATGTCCTTTGATATAATAAGCCGAAAATTTACAGGTTTAGAGAAAGGTGTGGTTATTTTATGGTTCGGTTGTTTATCATTGGGGTAGATTGTTTTCCGATATGGATTCTTGCGATTCCGGTAATTGCTATTTTGCAACGTTTAGTATTCAAGCAGCGCAGTATTGGCAAGTTCTTTATGGCGTTGGTTTTTGCATTTTATCTGATTGGCGTCTTTTTCGTGACGGGTATTCCTACGTTTGATTTTCTGAAAATAGAACTTAATTTTCAATGGATTCCGCTGATCGATATTGTAAATGAGCCTGTGGCATACCTAAAAAATACGGTGTTGAATATTATTTTATTTATGCCGATGGGATTTTTGCTGCCTATGGTCTGGAAGGAGTACCGTTCCTTCAAAGTAACGCTTTTTTCGGGTTTGGCAGTGTCATTATTGATAGAAATATTACAGATCTTTACCTTCCGTCTGACGGATATTGATGATCTGCTTACGAATACTCTGGGAACAGCCGCGGGATATTATTTATGGAAGATGGCTGCGCGAAGGATGGTGAAAAAGCCGTCTGAGGGATCTGAAGCAAATAAAATGTCCGGAATATATGAACCGATCATTATTTTAGGGATTATGTTCCTGATTCACTTTTTCTTAAAGCCTCTGGTATTAAATGTTGTATGGGATCTGGTTTTGGGTTATTAAAATAAATAAGGAGAATTAGTCATGAAAATTGAATTTGAAAAGATTACGGAACAGGCGCACCTTAAATTCAAGGGCGGAGAAGGCAATACCAATCTAAAGATGTACGATGATGGCGATACAAAGATCATGCGGGGGCGGTTAGAGCCCGGGGCGTTTATCGGACTGCATACCCATGAGGCTAATTGTGAAGTGGTCTTTATTGTGGAAGGCGAAGGCAGGGCTGTCTATGACAATATGGAAGAAATCTTAAAGGCAGGAGATTGCCATTATTGTCCAAAGGGACACGCACATAGTCTGATCAATAACAGCGATAAAGATCTGATCTTCTATGCAGTTGTGCCGGAGCTGCGGTAATAGGATTCCTATGGATTTTTTGTATGATTCAAATGGATTCGTTTTGTAAATATTGTGCCCGCGGCATAGCACTAAAGTGCATTAGGATTCGCAGGTTACGGAAAGGCATGGTTATTAAAATCGTGCGGTCGGAAGAAAAACTGGGTACAGAGCGAATGGGTAAGCTGATGATATCCATGGGAATTCCCACATTGGTGGCACAGCTTATTAATTTGCTTTATAATCTTGTTGACAGAATGTATATCGGGCATATCGTTGGACCGGATGCTCTGACAGGGGTGGGACTTACACTATCCATCATCATGCTGATCTCGGCATTCAGCGCATTAATGGGTGCCGGAGGTGCGCCGCTTGCTGCGATCGCTATGGGGCAGGGGGACAAAAAGCGTGCCGCAACGATCCTTTCCAATGCAGTGGTAATACTGCTGTGTTTTTCCGTTATCTTAATAGGCGTATTTTATTATATTGAGAGACCGTTTCTTTATCTGATCGGCGCCAGTGACGATACCTATCCATATGCAGGAGATTATCTGAGGATCTATCTTTTGGGAACACCTTTTGTTCAACTGGTGATCGGATTGAATCCCTTTATTACGGCGCAGGGTAAGTCAAGGACTGCCATGGTATCCGTATTGATCGGAGCAGTATTTAATATCATCCTGGATCCTATATTTATTATTGTGTTTCAAATGGGAGTACGGGGCGCGGCATTGGCGACTGTGCTTTCCCAGTGCGCCAGCGCAATCTGGGTACTGCATTTTCTAACGTCAAAGAAGGCGTCGCTTCATATACAGAAAGAATATCTAAAACCTCAGTGGCGTGTAATTGGAAACGTTATGTCCCTGGGAATCTCTCCATTTATCATGCAGAGTACGGAAAGCCTGATCGCAGTCATTTTGAGCAGCGGCTTACAGAAATATGGGGGAGATATCTATGTTGGGTCCCTGACTATATTACAGAGTATCATGCAGCTTGTGAATACGCCGATTTCCGGATTTACGCAGGGCGTTCAGCCGATTCTTAGTTACAATTATGGGGCGGGTAATACTGCAAGGGTAAAGCAGGCGTACCGGATCATTATTTTTTTAACAACAGGCGTTTCATTTCTGTTGACCCTTTCCGTTATGCTCTTTCCGGGTATATATGCACTGATCTTCACGGACGATATGGAACTGATTGGCGTTGTGGAGAAGGTTGCTCCCATCTTTATGGCAGGTATGCTGATCTTTGGAATCCAGATGGGCTGCCAGACGACTTTCATGGGTCTGGGACAGGCGAAGATCTCCTTATTTATGGCCTTGCTTAGAAAGGTCTTTCTCTTAGTGCCGTTCGCGGTTATCTTTCCGTTGTTCACGGGAAATGTCATGAGTATTTATTATGCAGAATGCTGCGCAGACGCGCTGGCAGCCACGATCTGCGGGACAGTGTTTTTATATTATCGTAAAAAGCTGTTATGCCGGCAATGAATATTTCAGATAAAATATGGTATTCTAATAAAATAGAATGAATCTGTTGGTTCAATGCTAAGTAATAAGTATAACTATAAAGGGAGAAGTTTGTTTTATGAAGCAGTTTGATTATGTGATTACAGATGAGATTGGTATACATGCAAGACCTGCGGGACAGCTTGCAAAGGAGGCAAAGAATTTTCAATCGGCAATTAAGATTTCAATAGACGGCAAAGAGGCCAACGTGACAAAATTGATGGCAGTCATGGGACTGGGTATCAAGAAGGGCAATACAGTAACGATTACGGCAGATGGCGCAGATGAGGATGAGGCGATTGCGGCAATGGAAAAGTTTATGAAAGATCATTTATAATCAATGTGTAGGATCGAATGATTTGAAATCTGGGAAAGTGAGTGTATTGTTTCATGGAAACATGTAAGGGAATAAAGATATATGACGGCATTGCAATCGGAAGTATTTTTTATTATAAGAAACATCAAAATAGCGTCGCAAGAAAGCGGGTAGAGGATATTGATGCGGAGATTGCCCGTTATGAAGAGGCGAAGAAAAAAGCTATCGAGCAGTTAAATATGCTTCATGAAAAAGCGGTTGTAGAAGTGGGAGAAATCAACGCCCAGATCTTAGAGGTGCATGCCATGATGCTGGAGGATGATGATTATAATGATTCGATTCTTAATCTGATCAAAAATCAGGGAATTAATGCCGAATGTGCTGTTGCAACAACAGGAGACAATTTTTCTGAAATGTTTGCAAATATGGATGACGAATATTTCAAAGCCAGAAGCGTGGATGTAAAGGATATTTCGGAGCGGGTGATCAATGTGCTGGGGGGCGACCACGGCTCGGAAGAACTGAAGGAGCCCTGTATCATTGCTGCTGAGGATCTGGCACCCAGCGAGACGGTTCAGATGGACAAGTCCAAACTTCTGGCATTTGTGACAAGGCATGGTTCGACCAATTCCCATACGGCGATTCTTGCCAGAACAATGAGTATTCCGGCCTTAATCAAGGTAGATATTAAGGAAGAGTGGAATCATAAGACGGCGATTGTAGATGGTTATACGGGGACGCTGATCATTGATCCGGATGCGGATACCCTGATCTCTTATCGGGAGAAGCAGAAGCAGGATGAGGAACAGAAGCAGCTCTTGCTGGATCTAAAGGGCAAGGAAACTGTTACAAAGAGTGGACAGAAGGTGCACCTGTATGCAAATATTGGAAATGTGTCCGATCTGGGGGCAGTATTGCAGAATGATGCAGCCGGCATCGGGCTGTTTCGGAGCGAATTTCTCTATCTGGGGAAGAATACCTTTCCTACGGAGGAAGAGCAGTTTTCCGCATATAAGCAGGTGGCGGAAACAATGGCGGGCAAGCGTGTGATATTCCGGACGTTGGATATCGGGGCGGACAAACAGGCGGATTATTTCCAGCTTGGAAAAGAGGAGAATCCTGCCATGGGTTACCGTGCGATCCGAATCTGTTTAAGCGAGCCGGAGATCTTTAAGACGCAGCTTCGGGCAATGCTGCGGGCAAGCAATTATGGAAAGATCGCTATTATGTATCCGATGATCACGTCAGTGGATGAGATCAGGGATATCAAAGAGATTATGACGGAAGTTAAGGAAGAACTTTCTACATTAGGCGTACCTTATGATGATGTAGAACAGGGTATTATGATCGAGACCCCTGCGGCAGCCATGATCAGTGATCTGTTAGCGAAGGAAGTTGACTTTTTTAGCATAGGCACCAATGATCTGACGCAGTATACTTTGGCAGTCGACCGGCAAAATAATCGGTTGGACCGGTTTTATAATCCGCATCATGAGGCGGTTCTTAGGATGATTCGTATGGTGGTGGACAATGCGCATAAAGAAGGCATTTGGGCAGGCATCTGCGGGGAACTGGGGGCGGACATGTCGTTGACGGATACGTTTCTGAAAATAGGTGTGGATGAACTGTCCGTGTCACCGGGTATGATCCTGCCGTTACGAAAAAAGATTCGGGATGCAGAATAAAAGATTCTGTTTATTTTTAATGCCATTTAGCTTGTAAAAAGGGATAGGTATGGTATAATTCAAATCAGCGTTTCCATAACAATGTTTTTAGAGAAGGTTTTTAGTATTGACAAAGCAGATTATAATAGAAGGGCATAAGCTTTGCCTCGTCGGCAGCAGTACCGCACATATCGTTTTGGTCTGCCCGGTGATGTCAGAGCAGTTACATAAAACTGAGGAACATTGGCAAAGGATAAAAGAGCTGTCATCGGAAAATGGAGCCATAAAGGAAGACTTTCTATTTGCTGCTGTCGAGGTAAAGGATTGGAATGGGGAATTATCACCTTGGGGGCTGCATATAGAAGGAATAGGGGATTTCTCCGGAAAAGCAGAACAAATGCTTGACCTGATCATAAAATATGGTATTCCTGCCATTCGTGATTTTACAAACAGGGACGATGCCGCCAGTAAGCATAAACTCCAGTTCATGATCGGCGGATATTCGCTGGCGGGATTGTTTGCGTTGTGGTCGATGTATCAAACGGATGTATTTTGCGGCGCTGCCAGCTGTTCCGGTTCGTTGTGGTATCCTAAGTTTATAGAATATGCGAGATTACATGATCTCCCGAAACAAAGCCTGATCTATCTCAGTCTTGGAACGAAAGAAGAAAGGGCTGGGCAGGCGGTATTTTCTAAGATCGGTGATGTAACAAGAGAACTATATACATATTATGAACAGTCTGAGAAAGTAAAAGAAACTACGTTGAGATGGAATCCTGGTAATCATTTTAAGGATGTCGATCTGCGGATAGATAGGGGATTTTCATGGTTGCTAAATAAATTTCCTATTTGAGTCGCAGCAGAGTTACAATATGCAGGTTACGGAAAGGCAAGGTTATTAGTATGAGAACAGTTATTGAGAATCAACAGTTTGATGAGGAAAGGGCTTTATATTATTCACAGGGATGCGATATTAAAAACTGTACATTTGCGGGTCCTGCAGACGGAGAATCTGTATTGAAGGAGTCCCGTGATATTACGCTGAATGGCTGTAGTTTTTCCCTGCGTTATCCGCTGTGGCATGTCAGAGGGTTTTCCATGAGCAGTTCAACTATGGATGAAAGCACAAGGGCTGCCATCTGGTATGCGGACAACGGTGTAATCAGGGAGTGTAACCTAAACGGCATTAAAGCCATTCGTGAGTGCCATCAGATTGTACTGGAGGACTGTAGGATCGTTTCACTGGAATTTGGATGGAAGAGCAGTGATATTATACTAAAGGATTCAGAGATCGAATCAGAATATATTTTTATGGATAGCAAAAATGTCAAGCTGGAAAATGTTACGATGAAGGGTAAGTATTCTTTCCAGTATATGGAAAATCTGGAAATTACAAATTGTATGCTGGATACCAAGGACGCTTTCTGGCATAGTAAGAATATTACTGTTAAGGACAGTGTAGTAAAGGGTGAGTATCTTGCATGGTTTTCGGAAGGTCTGACGCTGATTAACTGCCGGATCATAGGGACACAGCCGCTTTGTTATTGCAAGGATCTGAAACTGGTAAATTGTACCATGGAGGACACGGATCTTTCATTTGAGTATTCTGATGTGGAAGCGGATATAGTGGGTGATGTGATATCCATCAAGAATCCCAGGAGTGGACGGATCGTCGTGGACAGCGTTGGCGAGACCATTTGGGAAAATCCTGTCATGGAGTGCAGAGGAGAAGTAATCATCAGGAAATGATGCTTTTCACAAAACAATGATAAAAAGAGATTAAAATTGCCAAATAATTACATATAATGATATTTTGTTTAATGTGCGGTGTTTCCTATTTTATAATAATATAAATTATGTTAGATTAAATACAGGTGATATCATTGTCAACCACTTATATTGCCAAAACATACGGAGAGGAGAAAAATTATGCCATCATTTGAAACAATTATCACAACCGTAGTGCCGATTGCGGTGGTCGTCATTTTGATCTTTATTATTATGATGACTGGCTATGTAAAAGCTTCACCGGATACCGCTATCATTATTTCCGGTCTTCGTAAAAACCCGAAGGTGCTGATCGGTAAAGCAGGAATCAAGATTCCGTTTCTGGAGCGAAAGGATGAATTGAATCTGCAGCTGATTTCCATCGACGTCAAAACATCCAATGCAGTGCCTACGGCGGATTATATCAATATTAATGTAGATGCAACGGTAAATGTCAAAATCAGTGACGAACATGAAAAACTCAAACTTGCGGCGCAGAACTTCCTGAATAAGAATACGGATTATGTTGCCCATGTTGCAAGAGAGGTTCTGGAAGGAAATGTTCGTGAGATCGTCGGCAAAATGGCTTTAGAGGAAATGGTTTCCGACCGGCAGAAATTTGCCACGCTTGTTAAGGAAAATGCGGAACCGGATCTGGCTGCTATGGGACTTGACATTGTCAGCTTCAATGTGCAGAACTTTGTTGACGGCAACGGCGTGATCGAAAACCTTGGTGTTGATAATATTGTTAAGATCCAGAAGAACGCTGCGATCTCCCGTGCGGAAAGTGAAAAGGATATTGCAAAGGCGCAGGCGATGGCAAGGAAAGAAGCCAATGATGCGCAGGTATCCAGTGAATTGGAGATTGCTAACGCGCAGGCGAGAGCACAGAAGGAGAAATCCATTGTTCTTGCCGTATCCGAGCGGGAAGCTCAGGAGGCAAAAATCAGTGCCGATACATTGATTGCACAGAAGGAAAATGAATTGGCGATCACAAGGGCGGAACTTCAAAAGGCAGCAGATACAAAGAAGGCGATCGCAGATGCGGCTTATCAGATCCAGAAGGAGACGGAGCGTAAGACCGTAGAAATTACAACAGCGGATGCGAACATTGCAAGGCAGGAAAAAGAGATCCTTTTAAAGCAAAAAGAAGCCGAAGTAATGGAAAAGGCTTTGGATGCAGAGATTAGAAAGAAGGCGGAAGCGGAGAAGTTCGCAAGGCAGCAGAAAGCGGACGCCCAGTTGTATGAGATTCAGAGAAATTCTGATGCGCAGCTCTTTGAACGTCAGAAGAATGCGGAAGCGGAGAAATTTGAGAAAGAGAAGGAAGCAGAAGCATTGAGGGCGACTGCGGAGGCTCAGAAATTTGCAATGGAGCAGGAAGGTGAAGGTATCCGTGCAAAAGGTATGGCAGAAGCGGATGCTATCCGCGCAAAGGCGCTGGCAGAGGCGGAAGGTATCGAGAAGAAGGCTCTTGCTATGCAGAAGATGAACGAGGCCGCTATTTTGGAGATGTACTTCAATGCATTGCCTGACGTTGTGAAAAATGCGGCGACGCCGCTTAACAATGTTGACCGTATTACGATGTACGGTGACGGGAATACCACAAAGCTGATGAAGGACGTCATGGGAACTGTTGTACAGGTAACTGATGGATTGAAGGAGTCCACAGGCGTTGATCTGTCAGCAGTGCTTGCCGGCTTCCTTGGTGGAAAGGTTGCAAGCTCGGATGTTTCCAAAGCTGTTAATGTGGAAGACAAAGCTGAAAACTGATTAGTTGAATCATTCAAGGAAAAGTAACGAAAAAACGCTGCCGCTTGAAACCTGTGGACAATATTTGTCAGGTTTCAATGTGCGCAGCGTTTTTCTATATCTCAGGAAGGGGAAAACAATATGTGGTTTATTTTGGCATTATTATCAGCAGTATTTGCAGCGTTGACCTCTATCTTGGCAAAAGTGGGCATTGAAGGAGTGGGATCAAACCTGGCAACCGCCGTGCGGACATTTGTGGTATTGATTATGGCGTGGGGAATGGTATTTCTTACGAAGCAGCAGGGAGGAATCTCAGAAATCAGTCGGAAAAGCTGGATATTTCTGATTTTGTCGGGATTGGCAACAGGAGCTTCCTGGCTGTGCTATTATAAGGCGCTACAAATTGGTGAGGCTTCCAAGGTAGTTCCGGTAGATAAGTTAAGTGTTGTGATTACGCTGATTTTAGCATTTATCTTCCTGCATGAGCCGTTTACCATAAAATCGGCAATCGGAGCGGTATTGATTATAGCGGGAACGTTGATTTTAGTGTAAAAATGCTAAGCGGACCCATTCGCTTTAAGCAGACGTTTTTCATTTCTATCGGAGGATTTATAATGGAAAATTCACAAGATTATTTTGGTAAGGCAATGGGTAATTTTATACATGAAATGTCCGGCGCCGGAGCGATCCGGCATATGGTGGACCAGGGGTATTCGATCCGGCAGATCATGGAACGGCTGGATTATCCGACGCCCCAGCGCCGTGTGGAAGAGACGGCGTTGAAACATATGTTAAAGCAGGGGATCTTATTAGAACGGCTGCCGGATTTGGAATACCGCCAGGTAAGTATACCTGATTCGTGGGGCAGAAAACAACTTTCAGAGGCTGTTTATGTCAGGAAAGAACGGGACGGAGAAGATTTTTCCTATGTGCTGCTTCCCATTGCCGGACTTAAAAAAGACAAGGAGCTGTTATCCTGCCTAAGTGACAGGGAGCGGGATTATCTTTGCAGTCTGCCCTGGGAGGGCGCTGCGGTATATCATCGGTTGACGGGGCGGATGTATGAGATTGCGATAGAGCTTTCGATGGCAATCCGAAACGGAATAAGATTCTATTTTATAAAAAGCAGGGAAGAAGTTGTACTGCTTCGTAGCACAAATAAGGCATGAGAAACGCTTTCATCAGCATTTCCCTAAAGTAAATGCGCATCCTTCACTGCCGGATTGTCGATCAGTTTTCCATCTTCTTTAAACCGTGATCCATGGCAGGGACAGTCCCATGTATGCTCCTGGGGATTCCATTTTAATGCACAGCCCATATGAGGACAGCGCTTTAGCGAAGGAAACAGCAGATTGCCAGTTGCTTCCATAGCGTTTAGGAAAAGCTGGGGTTTTAGTATATTCCTGCTGGGCGAGAATACTTCTTTATAGATATTTTCCCTGCCAAGCACCAGATCGCGCAGGATCATGGCGGCTGCCATGGAGGAAGTCATGCCCCATTTATTGAAGCCGGATGCAACATACAGATCCGGTGTGTTGCGGGAATAATTTCCGATATAAGAGACACCGTCAAGGCTGATACAGTCCTGAGCTGCCCAGTGATAGATTTCTTTGGCTTCCGGGTATGCGGATGCAGCAAAGCTTCGCAGCGTCTTCCAGTTTTCATGCTGCTTGCCGGTACGTCCGCCGCCGTCTCCCAAAATCAGCAGATTGCCGTAATTTCTAAAGGACAAACCCTTTTTATCCGCATCAATATAGATTCCGTTGACATCTGCCGCATTGTTTAGCGCAATGGCATAAGACCGGCTTTGGTAAAGCTTTAAAAAATAGCTGCCTTTTTGATTCAGGAATGGAAAATGTGTGGCAACGATGATTTTACCTGCTGTTATGATTCCGCGGTCAGTATATACGGTATGCCCATCGATTTTCTTCACAAAGGTATGCTCATAGATATTCAGAGGCTCCGATATCTTGGAAAGAAATTTTAATGGATGGAATTGCGCCTGCTTTGGAAATAAAACAGCGCCTTTTATGGAAAACGGCAATGGAAGTTGTTCGGCATATTCTGCCGCAAATCCGATGGAACGCAGCGCGTTTAGTTCCTGTTCAATGACCTGTTGGCTTTCGCAGCTATAAACGCCGGCATATTTTTCTTCAAAATCACAGTCAATTATTTTGGCGAGTTCACGGTATTGATCCAAAGCTTTCTGATGTGCCTCAAGATATAAGGCCGTCTTTTCTTTTCCTATGGATTGCATCAGATGCTCATAAATAAGCCCATGCTGGGAAGTGATCTTAGCTGTGGTATTTCCGGTATTGCCGCTTCCGATTCTGTTCCCTTCCACCAGCATGTAATCCACACCTTCCTGCTGTAGAAAATAAGCGCAGAGAACGCCGCAGATTCCTCCCCCGATAATAAGATAATCTGTTTTGGCGTTGTGCTGTAAGGTTTTGTGATTTGGTACCTTTGCTGTGGCATGCCAAAGAGATTGGAACATGTTGGGACCTCCTAAAAAGATAACTGCTAGTATTCGTATTCAAAACTGGTATGGTAGGAAAATAAATGAAATATCTGGATATTATCTTTATATAACACATATTCCGCAGGACATGAGGCGGATTCAATGATTTTTCTGGACATCTTTCCGTTTTTTGGCGCGTTTAGATAATGTCCATTTTTTACGCAAATCTGAATATGAAGCTGATAGATTCCTTGTTTTAAAATGATCTTTTCTCTGGTGCAGGAGAGAATCTGCACTCCAAGATAAGTAGCAAATCGGTATTCTCTGCCCCTATAATGGATTACGCTGATGCAGCCGCGAAATGTCAGTCCGCATACAGGAATTTCTGCGACGGCAGCCATGATCGAACAATCCTCCCGAAAGTCATTGGCCTGTACCCAGGCATAGGAAGAAGGAAAAGAACAGCCGCTGTCTTTTTCGATATAGCCTTTTCCTCCGGTAAAATCTATGCTTTTCCCGTTTAAAGATACGCTTCCCTTTAGCTGGTGGCTCATACTGATGATTCCGTGCCGGCATTCCATAGGAAGAAATTGAAACGGTCCCATAATGTCATAGCGGATAGGGGATAAGTCATGATAAGAAATTTTTCCCGTAAGGGACAGTTCCGGCGTATGGATGTCCAGTATCACGCCTTGTTTGGAAAAATGACTGCCTTTTGTCATAGACGTCTGCCAGGAGCCGTTTTGAGTTATGATTTGGATAAATTGATTGGAATCTGACCGGCCTACGATCAGACAGAGAGTTTCCGCTCCCTTCTGGTGTTTGAAATAGTATCCTTGAAAAAACTGGTTCATGCATGCGCTCCATATTTTTTTACTCTGCTATAGCTTACCCAAAAATTTGTTTAAGTAATCAAGGCTTGAAATTTTGTTGCTATTTTCTTTTTTTAAGGGGAAAATAAAAGAATTGGTCATAAAATACCGTAATATGATCTACTTTTTGTTGCGGATTATGAGATAAACGATCAGTACAAATGCCCCGTCAAAAGCCCAGATGATCGGTTCCGTAATACAGACTCCTAAGTAGTCGAGCCGCGGAACCAGTAGACGGATAGCGATGATTTTGCCTAAGAGTTCTGTTATGCTGACGATGATCGGCACGATGCGCCGGCCCATACCCTGAAGGACATTACGTAATACGATCAGAGGGATCAGCACATAGAAACAGGGAACACTGATCCTTACATATAGGGTAGCCGTTTCGATCAGAAAAAGATTAGCGGCATCTTCTTTATCAATAATCAAACGTACAAATTGTTCTGTGAAGGGAAATAATAACAGCATGGAAATGGTGCTCCACAGGATGCCTAAGAACATCCCTTTTTTTACGCCTTTAAAAACCCGGTCCATGTTACCGGCGCCGTAATTCTGGCTGGTAAAGGTGGCGCAGGCAGTTCCGGTGACGGCGATCGGCATCATAAACAGGGAGATTACTTTTCTGGCAGAAATATGAGCCGCGATGGTGGCGTCTCCAAGGTCATTGATGCCACTTTGCAGTATTACGGAGCCTAAAACCACAATAGCAAGCATCATTGCCATGGAAAGACCGGTTGACAACATTTTTCCAAGTAAATTTCTGTCAAAAGAAAAATCCTTTTTGGATAAATGAATTTCGGGACATTTCTTCATAATATAAATAAAGCACAAAATTGCGGAAATGCACTGCGCCAGTATGGTTGCCAGAGCAGCGCCGCGGATGCCGAGGGGGATCACTACCACAAATAAAATATCCATGCCGACATTTAAGATTGTTGAAATGATAAGAAAAATCAATGGTACAGTGCTGTTACCTATCGCTCTAAGGATATTGGCGCACATATTGTAAGCCATCGTAAAGATCAATCCCATCAGAAGGATACTGATATAATCATATGCATTATCAATAACTGTATCCGGCGTATGAAGAAGTACCAGAATATCCCGGATAAAAAACAGGCTAATGATAGTCAGGACTATTGTAGAAATGACTGCCAGAGTAACCGTAGCGGCAACAGAACGACGGACGTCTTTTTCATTACCGGCGCCAAAAAATTGTGCTATGATAATGGAAAATCCATTGGTCAGTCCATTGATAAAGACGATAATCAATTCGGACAGGGAAGCGGTAGCGCCCACGCCTTCCAGTGCTTCCACACCGATATTGCGGCTGACAATAATAAGATCTGCAAAATTGTAAAATTGCTGGAATAGGTTACCTAATAAAATAGGAAATCCAAAAGTCAGCATAAGCTGCATAATATTGCCTTGTGTCATATTATTGGATTGGAATAATTTTTTCATCATGGAATAACCTGTTCTTTCTAGTAAAAATTTATAAAATTGTTTCCAGAAGGCAATTGCTAATATCTATTCATTTTATATAATGAGGGCAGGTAAGTTACAACTGGCAATTATACAAATATAAAGAAAAAAAATAAGAAAAATTTGTAAAAATGGCAAATTAAAAATCAAATAAAATAATAATGCATGGTATACAAGAGTTCATCTATAACGTTCACACAGAATTAACAACATACGGCTTGCGAAAAGCGTAACATCTCTATATAATGAAATAGTTGGACAATGCAGACTTGTATTTGAGTCAGAGTCTCAAACTGCTCTGACATGGAGGAAATATGAAAGATCTGAGTTGCAGTAAAGGTAATCTTGATAATAAAATTTGGAATCGATATAGTGAAGGTTCTGACCATCAGGGCAATAATCAGCCCGGCAATGGCGGAAGCGGCGGAAACGGAGATAATAACGGCAATAACAATGGCAACCGGGGACCTGAGCGTCCCAATCCCATGATTTTTATTGTCGTTGCAGCAATCACGCTGCTGGTAATCAGCTATTTCCTACGCGCTACCAGCGGAGAGACTTCAGAGGAGATTAGTTATAATGAATTTGTTAAGATGGCTGAGGAGGGAGCGATCAGTAAGGTAACCATTGCGGGCGACCGTCTGCTGATTGAGCCACTGTCATCAGATGGTACACAGGCATCTTCCAAGACATATTATACAGGAATTGCAGAAAATCTGACAGAAATTACCGGAAGGTTGTTGAAACATAATATCACGGTGCAAAGCGAGGTAGAGGATGGAAGTAGTATTTTAATTTCCTTCCTGTTGACTTATGTGCTGCCGGTCATTTTAATGTGGGTGCTGCTCAGCTTTTTATTCCGCAGGATGACAAAGGGCGGCGGTATGGGCTTTGGCGTGGGAAGGAGCAATGCCAAGGTTTATGGAGAAAAAGAAACAGGTGTGACTTTTGTAGATGTTGCAGGCGAGGATGAAGCAAAGGAATCACTGGTGGAAGTAGTGGATTTTTTGCATAACCCGGAGAAATATAGTAAGATCGGCGCGAAGCTTCCTAAGGGTGCGCTGCTTGTGGGACCTCCGGGAACTGGTAAGACGCTGCTGGCTAAGGCTGTGGCGGGAGAGGCAAAAGTTCCGTTTTTTTCTCTTGCGGGCTCTGATTTTGTTGAGCTGTATGTCGGAGTGGGTGCGTCCCGTGTCCGTGATCTATTTAAGGAGGCAGAGAAAAATGCGCCTTGTATCATATTTATTGATGAGATCGATGCCATCGGACGGAGCAGGGATTCCAAGTATGGCGGTGGCAATGAAGAACGGGAACAGACGTTGAACCAGCTGCTTTCCGAGATGGATGGATTTGACGGAAAGAAGGGCATCATTATCCTGGCGGCGACCAACCGTCCGGAAATATTGGATAAAGCGTTGCTAAGACCGGGAAGGTTTGACCGGCGTATCATCGTGGAAGAGCCGGATCTCAAGGGTCGTGTGGAGATCTTAAAGGTTCATGCGAAGAATGTGAATATGGATGAGACAGTGGATCTGGATGCAATCGCGTTGGCGACTGTTGGCGCGGTAGGTTCCGATCTTGCGAATATGATCAATGAAGCGGCGATCCTTGCTGTAAAGAATAAACGGGAATATGTCAATCAGCAGGATCTGTTAAATGCGGTCGAGCTTGTCAGTATGGGCAAGGAAAAGAAAGATCGCATCTTATCGGCGAAAGAACGGAAGATCGTCAGCTATCATGAGGTTGGTCATGCTTTGATCAGCGCACTGCAGAAAAATTCCGAACCGGTGCAGAAGATTACGATTGTCCCCAGAACGATGGGAACATTGGGATATGTACTGAGCTATCCGGAGGAGGAAAAGTTCACCCAGACGGAGAAAGAACTGCGTGCGGAGCTGGTCAGCTTATTTGGCGGACGTGCGGCGGAAAGTATTGTATTTGACACGGTAACTACCGGCGCGTCAAATGATATTGAAAAAGCGACCAAAATTGCCAGAGCGATGGTGACAAGGTTTGGTATGAGCAAGCGGTTTGGACTGATCGGTTTGGAAACGGTGGAAAGCCAGTATCTCGATCACCGCGCTGCGCTGAACTGTGCGGACGAGACTGCGGCCGCCATCGATGAAGAAGTCATGAAGATCTTAAAAGAAAGTTATAAGGAGGCAAAGAAGCTTCTGAAGGAGAATCGTCAGGTCATGGATAAGATCGCTGATTACCTGATCAAGAAAGAGACGATCACCGGTCATGAATTTATGAAAATCTTCTGTCGCGAAAAAGGAATTCCGATGCCGAAGAAGGATAAAGGGGAGGAAAGTCTGAAAAAAATAAGGAAAGACAGAGTATCTTCCGAAGGGAATACCGAAGCAGTGTCAGAGAGTGGGCAGAAGGAATCAGACGGCGGATCAGATGCATCGAACAGGAATTTTACGATGCTGGGGACGGGGTTGTCAACCATGCAAAGCGGAGGATTACCTCAGATGCCATCTTCTATAAGCGGATCTGAGGATCAACAGACGGTAGGAACGAAGTTCGATGTTGTGATTGGCGAGGAAACAGATACTTCCGATTCATCGGACAAAGGACCCGAAAATGTGGAGGAAGAGTCAGGTAAAGGCTCCGATGATATCAGCGAATCGGAAAAGAAATATGCAACGATGTTGAAAAATCGGCAGTTTCAACCCAAAGATGACGATAATCAATGATTCTGGCAGGGTGAATTGCATGGAAATACATGGTAAGATTTCATGGATGAAGAAAAGCGCTTTGATATTAGTGAGGAATTGAAAAAACTCCCGGACAGACCGGGCGTATATCTGATGCATGATCAGTATGATACGATCATTTATGTAGGTAAGGCCGTGAACTTAAACAATAGGGTGCGGTCTTATTTTCGTGAGAAGATCGGACGGGGACCAAAGATCGATAAGATGGTCAGTCTGATCGAGCGATTTGAATATATTATTACCGATACCGAACTGGAAGCATTGGTATTGGAAAATAATCTGATCAAGGAATACCGTCCCAAATATAATACGATGCTCAGGGATGATAAGACATATCCTTACATCAAGGTTACGATAAATGAGATGTATCCGAGGATCTATTTTTCCAGAGAGATGAAAAAAGACAAAGCAAGGTATTTCGGACCTTATACCAGTGCGGCGGCAGTTAAGGATACCATCGACCTTATCAATAAATTATATAAGCTGCGCACTTGTACCCGCAGCCTGCCGAAAGACTGCGGCAAAGGAAGACCCTGCTTAAATTATCATATTGGGCAGTGCAGCGGGGCGTGTACCGGGGAGGTTTCTGCGGAGCAGTATCAGGAGCAGTTAAAAGGGGCGCTGGATTTTCTGAATGGCAATTATGCGCCGATCCAAAGGGAACTTCGGGAGAAGATGCAGGCGGCATCGGAGGCCATGCAGTATGAGGAAGCCATAAAATACAGGGATCTGCTGGAAAGCGTCATTAATGTATCACAGAAGCAGAAGATTGAAGACAGTGCACAGGGAGATAAAGACATCGTTGCACTGGCAAGGGATGAACATGATGCTGTGGTGCAGGTGTTCTTTATCCGGGCCGGCAGGATGGTGGGCAGGGAGCATTTTTATATGACGCATACGGAGGATGAGACGACGTCAGATATTATGACCAGTTTTTTAAAACAGTTTTATGCCGGGACGCCGTTTATCCCAAAAGAAATTATGCTTCCGGAAACGACGGAAGAACAGACGGTCATTGAGAACTGGCTGACTGAGAAAAAAGGAAGCAGGGTATATCTTCGCACGCCCAAGATCGGACAGAAGGAAAAACTGGTAGAACTGGCTGCCAAGAACGCTGCGCTAGTCTTAAATCAGGATAAGGAGAGAATAAAACGTGAAGAAGGCAGGACCATCGGTGCGGTGAAGGAGATTCAGGAATTACTTTCTCTGGAGAGTATCGTGCGGATGGAGGCATATGATATTTCCAATATCAGCGGTTTTGAGAATGTGGGTTCTATGGTGGTCTATGAAAAAGGAAAGCCTAAGCGGAGCGATTACCGTAAATTTAAGATAAAAACAGTTGCAGGACCGGATGATTATGCCTGTATGAGGGAAGTGCTGACAAGGCGATTTTTGCATGGTCTGGAGGAGAAACAGATTTCACGGATGCAGGATGAAGATACACAAGAGCAAAATACAAAGGATCAAGATACACAAGAAAAAAATGTAAAGGAAAAGAATAAAAGAAAACAGGATATAAAGGAACAAGACGAAACGATAGAAATTGGCAAGTTTAACAGATTTCCCGACCTGCTTCTCATGGACGGCGGCAGGGGACAGGTGAATATAGCATTGGAAGTTTTAAAGGAGCTGAATCTGGATATTCCGGTATGCGGCATGGTCAAGGATGATAACCACCGGACGAGAGGATTATATTATCACAATAAGGAGATTCCGATTGACCGCAGTAGCGAGGGGTTTAAGCTGATCACGAGGATTCAGGATGAGGCGCATAGATTCGCGATCGAATACCACCGCTCATTGCGGACGAAGGATCAGGTACATTCCGTGCTGGACGATATTCCCGGCATCGGACCGTCAAGAAGACGCAGACTGATGAAAGCGTTTGATACGCTGGAAGATATTAAAATGGCAGCAGTAGAGGAGATCATGGAGAGAGCAGGCCTACCGCGGGGCGCGGCGGAGAAGGTGTATGCGTTCTTTCATAAATAGATAAAATTTAATCCTTACAACTCTTTTCCCATAGTTGCTTAAATTGTCATATTAGATTATAATTTAGTTAAATGTATCTGAGGTGCTTTGCAAAAACTATATACAGGTATAAGTTGTGCAAAAAAATATTATTGCAAAAAAAATAATAATTGGACTTGGTGCAGTTGGAAAATCATTTCTTAGAATTATTAAAGAGAATGATATGTTCCATTCAGAGGAGTTTTATTGTATAGATTATACTGATGAGGCTGGGGAATATTTTACCTGCATGGGTGGCAGGGATAGCCATTATATATCCTGCAAGCTCGAAAGAGACAATTATGAATCTGCTCTTAATATTGCAGAACAAGGTGATTACATACTTGATTTTGCAATCAATGTGAAGAATCTGGATATGCTTGATTATTGTATGAGGAGTAAGATACATTATCTTTCGCTGGCAGATGCAAGCTGGTTTCCTGATCCGGCATGGATTAATACGTTTCAACATTATAAGGATTATAGAAATATCAGAAAAAATATAAAAGATAATACTTTTCCAACATGTATTGTGGAATTCGGCATGAATCCCGGTCTTGTATCATGCTTTATGAAGCAGTGTATTGACAAGATCATAGAAAAAGATGAGTCATCATATATTAGTAAGCATAGAGAAGGTCTAAAGAAGCTGCTTGAAGAAAATAAATACAATGAAGTGGCCATGAAGATAGGCTTAAAATATGTGGTTGAGATAGATAATGATAATCAACAGTTTAATGTGACAGAAGAAGAGAAAACTGTATATTCACCATGGTGCCCTTTTGCATATCATATGGAGACATTAGCTGTTCCTGAGATATATTTTGGAACCAAGAGGGAGTTTTACCTTCATGACTACCTGAGCGATTGCGATCAAAAGGATTACTTTGTGGCATTAACAAAAACAGGTATTACCTGTAGGGAAGATATCTATTCTCCGCAAGGCAAGGTCAATGGTTTTTTATCTACACATGAAGAAATATTCTCTATGGGAGATTATCTAAGAGTAAATAAATATAAGCCCACAGTTTATTTTGTTTATTCTCCTTGTGAGTTGGCAGAGAAAACGGCGCTTGCCTGTATGAATATAAACGAAGCCAATTATCAGATACTTAATCAGTCCGATTATTTATCCGGTGGAGAATCCATAGGTGTAATACTACAGGGAAAAAGATTCAAAACCCGTTATTTTGGTAATTACCTGAGTGGCGAGGGTTTAGCTGAAACAGCCACTGTCTTACAGGTGAGCGCTTCTGCATATGCAGCATATAAATATATGCTGGAGCACCCGGATAATGGCTTGATGTTTCCGGAGGATCTGCCGCATAGGGACTTATTAAATACAGCGCGCCGGTATTTAAAGGAATATATTGATGTGGAGTGTCCGAGTATCTCTCCACAATATGGATTAGAGCCAAGAGAAAAGAAAGGATTTAAAAAAGCATAAAGGAGGAACATTCATGATTTCATGTCCAGGTTGCGGACAAGGCATGCGCTTTGATCCCAAAATTCAGATGATGTATTGCGATTATTGTGAAACAAAGCTTGAGCCGGATCTTGTGAAGGTCGGTACTACGGCCAGTGGAAATAATGAGCCACTCATTATTGAAAGCAAATTATTTGCATGTCCACAGTGTGGCGGAGAGATATTAAGCGATCAGGATACTGCAGTTACATTCTGTAGCTTTTGTGGTATGTCTGTTGAGCTTCAGGGACGAACAGTCCAGATGCTTGCCCCGTCAAGAATCATTCCATTTAAGTGTGTTAAGGATACATGTGCCAAGTCATATGCCGAATTTATTAAGAAGGCCATATTTGCTCCATCCTATTTAAGAGAAGAAGCACAGCTGCAAAAGTTAAGAGGTATTTATATGCCTTATTGGACATATGCATTTGAGATTAATGATATAGTAACTTACGAAGGAACAACCTCTCATAGATCCGGCGACTATATTATTACAGATCATTATTTGCTTACGGCAACTCCAATCGGCAGCTATGATGGTATTTCTTATGACGCGTCATCAAGCTTCTCAGATGAAATCAGTCAGGCAATCGGACCGTTTAATATCAGAGACAGCAAGCCATTCTCTGTTGCGTATATTGGTGGTTTTTATGCAGATACGGCAGATGTAGATGCTTTTATATATGAAGATGACGCCAGAAGTGTGATAGCAAAGGATATTGATTCAAAGATTAGAAAGATACCGGATTTTGCCAGGTATTCTATATCATCGGGAACAGGACAGATAGGATCAAAGTTAGGAGTAAAGGCCGAGGAGATGGCTTACTTCCCGGTATACTTCCTTGCCAATCGTCATAAGAATGGTTTGGTCAGCTATGCTGTCATCAATGGACAGACAGGTAAGGTAGCAGCGGATGTTCCCATTGATTATAAGAAATATATTATAGGATCGATTATTCTTGCGCTTCCTATCATGGGTATCCTTGATTTATTCCTGGTTCTTAGACCGGATACGCTTACAATGGTGGCAATTGTATTTGCAATTATCAGTCTGTTGATTTCTAATAGTGAATTAAATCTGTTATATACAAGAAATCTTAATCTCAATGACCGGGGATTATTGGAAGCCATAAAGAAGAGAAAGGAAGATGAGAGACTAAGAGAAGAAAAACTTCAAGCAGAACTCCAAGCCATGGGTATAGGCGGCGGCATGGTAGATAGCATGGTGGATAGCACAGTAAATAGCACGATGGATAGTACAGTAAATAGTACGGTAGATAGTACAGTAAATGGTACTGTGAATGCAGGCAATTTATCTAATGTAAATACCGCGAAAAAGGCATCATCAACAAAGGCGCTGAAAACGATAACCGATGTATTATTGACTATAGGTTGTATGTCTATGTTTGTAACAGTGGTAGGCTTTGAGTTTTTCCCATTCATAATCTTTGCAATATATGGTATATTAACAATAATTAGGAAATCTATTGATTCAGGGGCAGGTTCTGCGGATAATACGGGCGTTATGGCAAAGCAGCCATTCAAGGAGAAGTTGCCTGTATTTTGTAAACCTTTTATCGCAATTGTCATAGGTCTATTGTTATTGCTCATTAAGCCTTATCAGGATGAGATTTATTATGCTGTCAGTTTTGTGATCATGGCTGTGGTAATATTCTCTTTTTCAGATGTGGTGAAGCTTCATAACAAGCTTACACTTCGTAAGCCAAAACAGTTTAACAAAAGAGGAGGAGATGAAAATGCTGCAACGTTCTAAGGTGAGTTTACAATCATTAATAACCATCCTGCTTGTTTGTATGATCATGCCGCTTAATGTTATGGCAAAAGATGATGACGACGATTATGATGATGATAATTATTATTATTATAATGAAGAGACCGGATATGAAGCATATATAATTGATGAAGATGAATGGCTTACTGAAAGAGAACATGAAAAGCTTATTGAGCAGATGAAAGGCATTACCGAATTTGCCAATGTAGTATTCTACGCAGATGAAACTGTTACTTTTGATTCAGAATCATATTCTGAAGAACTTAGTGTAAAAACAATGCAGGACTTATTTGGTGATGAATCTGCAGTCATATATCACATGGATGAATATTATGATTACATAGCTTCGCAGGGTAGTGCGCGAAAGGTTATCACTTCAGCAAAAGCCCGTTCCATTGCAGATAATGTTTATAGATATTCTATACATGATGATCAGTTATATAAGGCAGCCAGTGTTGCTTTTGAGCAGATTGAAGATCTTTTCAATGGCAGAAAGATTGCGGAGCCAATGAAATATATCTGTAATACATTTATAGCTATATTCATAGCTTTAATAGTTAACTATCTTATTGTAAGCAGTAAATCTAAGCTTAAGAAAGCTACCGTTAATGATATTATCATGGGTTCTGTAAATGACCTGGGTATTAAAGACGTAAATGCAACACATATCAGAACCGATAGATGCTATTCGCCACGTTCTTCCGGAAGCAGTGGAGGTCATGGCGGCGGAGGTCATGGTGGCGGTCACAGCGGTGGTGGCCATGGATGATAAATAAACTAAAATATGCTCTGTTGCCTGGAAGGCTTCGCCGGAAATGGAATTATGATGACTATCTATATTATCGCATGCAGGAAATGTCCATAAAAGATATAGATTTATTGTTGACTCCAATTGAGCTTGACACAGCAGAGCGCCAATTAAATAGTGATTCGATAAGACATATATTTAATAGTAAAAGAGCATTTTATGTTGGCTTCAAAGAGTTCATCATACGAGATGTCCTTTTTGGATATGATTATTCTTTTCAAGATTTTAAGGTTTTCATAGATAAACATAAAAAGATTATCATCAAGCCAAATGATATGTATGCAGGTATAGGAATATATCTTCTGGAACTTGAGGGGGATGTTTTTAAGATAACACCTGGCTCCAAGAATACTTCAGAAGTAAGTCTTAATACCTTTACTAATGGATATGAATCCATTCAGAATGTATATGATTTTTGTATAGACAATCATTATTGTATAGAGGAATATGTTACAGGACACAGTTCATATCAAGATATAGCCCCTTCATCCCTTAATACGATTCGTGTAACTACATATATAAATGATGAGAAGAAAATTAGTATTCTATTTATAGTCAATCAATTTGGATATAATGGAAGTATTGTAGATAATAATGAGGATTGTTGTATTTGGGCGCTTACCGATATAGATACAGGAGTTGTCACAGCAGTAGATATTGATGCGAGAACAGGAATTATATATGATAGGCATCCTGATACCGGTAAAGATATAGTAGGTTTTGTGAATCCGCATTTTGATGAAGTGAAGAAAATAGCAGTATGTGCGGCTGCTAAATATAAAGAAGCCAGATTAATAGGCTGGGATATTGCAATAAGAAGTGATGGAAGGATAGAGATTATAGAAGGCAATGTGAACCCAGAGCTAGATCTTTATCAGGCCATAAGTCACAAGGGACTTAGGGGTATATTAAATAAATAAGAATTTGGACTTTCATCAACATGAAAGATAAAGAGGCAAAAACTATGGAATATTGTGGATATACTTTTTTTGTGTTAAGGTATGCGCAAACGTGAAAAATACTATGATGACGAATTAATAAAACATTTAAATGTGATAAGGGGGTAGCCAAATGGCAAGCATTAGTTTACAGAGATTGATCGATAAGATGAAACTGACCAATCTGACGCCGGAGATTGATATCAGCAATATTAAGATTTCTCAGCCGGATATTAACCGTCCTGCTCTTCAGATTGCAGGGTATTTTGAAAATTATGAGTCCACGCGTCTTCAGATTGTGGGATTTGTGGAATATACTTATATGGAAGGAATGGAGGAAAAGCAAAAAAGGGAGATTCTGGAGCAGCTTCTGGATCATCCTACGCCGGGTTTTGTATTTTGCCGTGATCTGGTTCCGGATCCGGTCTTTATGGAGATTGCAAAGAAACATGGCGTGCCTTTGCTAAATACTTCTAAAGCGACTTCGGCATTTATGGCGGAAGTGATCCGTTGGCTGAATGTCAAGCTGGCACCCTGTATTACCGTGCATGGCGTATTGGTAGATGTCTTCGGAGAGGGCGTACTGATTACCGGAGAGAGCGGGATCGGTAAGAGCGAGGCGGCATTGGAGCTGATCAAGCGTGGACATCGTCTGGTGACAGATGATGTAGTGGAGATCCGTAAGGTCAGTGAAGACACCCTGATCGGTAAGGCACCGGAGATTACAAAGCACTTTATTGAGATTCGCGGTATTGGAATTGTTGATGTCAAGACATTGTTTGGTGTATCAAGCGTTAAGGAGGATCAGGAGATCGATCTTGTTATCCAGCTTTCCGAATGGTCAAAGGATCAGGATTATGATAGGTTTGGTATGGAAGAACAATATACGGAATATCTTGGTAATAAAGTGGTATGTCACAATATTCCCATTCGTCCGGGACGTAACTTAGCGGTGATCTGTGAATCTGCAGCAGTTAACCACCGTCAGAAGAAGATGGGATATAATGCAGCAGAGGAACTTTATAAGCGCGTGCAGGCAGGACTGCATTCGGGAGATAAATAAGGTTGTAAAAAAGCATAGTAATATTTTAAAGGAAAAAGGATAAAGGG
Source organism: uncultured Lachnospiraceae bacterium (assembly GCA_947174185.1). Lineage (GTDB taxonomy): Bacteria > Bacillota > Clostridia > Lachnospirales > Lachnospiraceae > NK4A136. The sequence goes on from CAMWHY010000020.1 coordinate 26,870, forward strand.
GGCAAAAAACTATGAGCAGATGCATTTTTGGAGTAGATTTGGGTGGAACAACCGTAAAATTAGGATTATTTGATCCGGAAGGCAATGTGTTGGAGAAATGGGAGATTACTACAAGGAAGGAAGATTCCGGAAAGCTGATCCTGCCCGATATTGCAAACACAATTAAAGCAAAAATGCAGGAAAAGAGTATTGCAAAAGAGGATGTTATCGGCGTCGGTATTGGTGTGCCGGGACCGGTGGACGGTGATGGTGTAATCTATAAGGCAGCGAATCTCGGTTGGGGTGTATTTTCCATTAAGGAAGAACTTACCGGGTTATTGGACGGTATTCGTGTAGAAGCGGGTAATGACGCCAATGTTGCTGCCCTTGGTGAAATGTGGCGCGGCGGTGGTCAGGGCTATAACAATATGGTTGCAGTAACCTTGGGAACCGGCGTTGGCGGCGGAATTATCGTGGATGGTAAAATATTGACCGGCGCCAAAGGTGCAGGTGGAGAGATCGGACACATTCTGGTGGAGGAGCATGAAACAGAAGTATGCGGCTGCGGTAAGACAGGATGTTTGGAACAGTATGCGTCGGCAACAGGTGTTGTAAGACTTGCCAACAGAAGGCTTGCGAAAGATGATAAGGCAAGTGTCCTTCGTGGAAAGAAAATAAGTGCGAAAGATGTATGGGATGCGGTCAAGGCAGGGGATGAACTTGCTGTTGAAGTGGCAGAGCAGTTCGGCGAATACCTTGGAAAAGGTCTGGCAGCGGTAGCCTGTGTTGTAAATCCGGATATCTTTGTCATTGGCGGTGGTGTATCCAAGGCGGGCGATGTGCTGATGGATTATATGGTAGAGCCGTATAAGAAATATGTATTCCATGGAAGCCGGGAGACAAAATTTGCACTGGCGACGCTTGGTAATGACGCAGGCATCTATGGGGCTGCGAAGCTGGTAAATTGAAAAATAAGATTGATATCTTATTTTTCAATTGCGAATTTGTGCCTGCGACATAGCACTAAAGTGCATTAAAGTTCGCAGGTTATGAAAAAGGCATGGTTATTAGTGTGAGAAGTAAGTCTCACACAGAAAAACGCAAAGTGTGCCCTGCGATGATATTGCAGTCTTGGGCAATGGAAAGTATAAGAAAATGTTTGGTGAGGAAATGTATTGAATCATAGATTAGCAGAAATCGTTGGAAAAGAAAATCTCCTTAAAGATGCTCCCATGTCGCGTTATACCACATTTCGTGTGGGCGGGAACACGTCCTATCTGGTAAATGTAGAGAACGAGGAGATATTGATCGCCCTGCTGAAATTATTAAAAGAGAACGATGTGCCTTATTATTTTTTGGGCAATGGCAGTAATCTTCTGGTCAGTGATCAGGGATATGACGGCGTGATGATCAGGCTTGGCGGAGACTTTTCCAAGATAGAGTGGGCAGAGCAGGCGGGACAGTCAGTTGCATGGAGTGACAGTGTGCCGGATGTCGGGACAATATGTCAGGCAGGTGCGGCTGTGATGCTTACCCATATGGCACAGAAGGCGGCAGAACAGGACCTTACCGGTATGGAATTTGCTTATGGGATTCCCGGGACGGTGGGTGGAGCTATCGTCATGAATGCAGGAGCTTATGGCGGTGAGATGTGCCAGATCGTGGAGTCAGTACGGCTTTTGAATGAGAATCTGCAGATTGTTACGTTAAAGGGCGATGAAATGGGGTTTGGTTACCGTACCAGTATTTTAAAGAAGAAACCTTATGTTGTGCTTTCTGTAAGATTAAAACTCCATTCAGGAGATCAAAAAGAAATTATGGCAAAGATGAATGCAAATATGTCCGCCAGAAAAGAGAAACAGCCATTAGAGTATCCCAGCGCTGGCAGTACCTTTAAGCGGCCAGAGGGACATTTTGCAGGTAAACTGATTCAGGATGCAGGGCTTAGAGGTTATTGCGTCGGTGGGGCGCAGGTATCTGAAAAGCATTGCGGATTTGTGATCAATACAGGAAATGCAACGGCTGCGGATATCTATCATTTGATACAGAATGTGCAGAGTAAAGTCAGGGAGATGAGCGGGGTAACACTGGAACCGGAAGTGATCATGCTGGGAGAATTTTAATTAAGAAAAATGTATGTAAAGACAGATAAAGTAAGGAGGGGAGTTTATGCGGTTTGTAATCGTGACAGGAATGAGCGGCGGCGGAAAACGTACTGCTTTGAAGATGTTGGAAGATATCGGATTTTACTGCGTGGACAATCTTCCTGTGCCGCTTTTGGAAAAGTTTTTTGAACTGATCGTGACGCCGAACAGCGAGATCTCCAAGCTTGCTTTAGGATTGGACGTGCGTGCGGATCAAAATTTTAAGGAAGCGGAAGATATCCTTAGGAAGATGAAGGAAGATGGATATTCTTTTGAGCTTTTGTTTATGGAGGCTTCAGATGCCGTACTGATCAAGCGTTATAAAGAGAGCCGGCGTATACACCCGCTTGCCATGTCGCAGACAGATGACCGGGATACTCATCAGACAGCAGCAGTTTCCCTTGAGGATGGCATTAAAAAAGAACGTAAAATTTTAGAAAATGTTAAGAAAAAAGCGGATTATATTTTTGATACATCCAATTTACTGACGAGGGTATTAAAAGAAGAATTAGATAAAATATTTGTCCAGAATGAAGAATATAATAATCTTATGATAAGGATCATTTCCTTTGGTTTTAAGTATGGAATACCGGCAGACGCAGATATGGTGTTTGACGTAAGATTTCTGCCGAATCCATTTTATATCGACGAGCTCAAGCATTTGACCGGAAATGACAAGGCGGTACAGGATTATGTCATGAGTTACCCGGAGGCGGGGGAATTCTTGGATAAGCTTTGTGATATGTTATCTTTTCTGCTTCCCAATTATGTCAAAGAGGGAAAACATCAGCTCGTTATTGGTATTGGCTGTACTGGTGGAAAACACAGGAGCGTGACATTGGCCAATGAGCTTTTCCACAGAATGAATGACAAGAGAAAATATGGTCTGACGATTACCCATAGAGACCAATATGAAAAGAGTTTCTAATAAAACCACTTTGACATGGAGGGCTTCCTATGTCATTTTCCCAGAAAGTGAAGGAGGAGATTGAACAGCATATCAGTGCATCCAGACATTGCCAGATTGCTGAAATGGCAGCATATGTGGCTAATTTTGGATATGAAGCGCCGGAGGGGAGCTCTTTTTTTTGGCATTCGGAAAAAGAGGCAGTTCTGAGAAAAGTCTTTACATTGTTGGAAAAAACGTATAATATATATTCGGCTATGGAAGATGTGACTGCCAAAAATACAAAAAATAAAGGTGTAAAAGCAGAACATGTCTATCGTATCACTTTGACGAAGGATGATGAGATCAGAAAGGTGCTGCAGTCGGTTCGGTTTTCTGAAATGAAGGAAAAGACGGTTTCCGCTCTTTTGCTCAAGAATGACTGCTGTAGGAGGGCATTTCTTCGGGGAAGCTTTTTGTGTCTTGGCTCCATGAGTAATCCGGTCAAAAGCTATCATATGGAATTTGTGTGCGGCAGCAGGATGCAGGCGCTGCAAATTGCGGATATGATCGGAACATTTCAGATCGATGCGAAGATTACGGAGCGTAAGCATCATTTTGTAGTCTATATTAAGGAAGGCGAGGCGATCGTTGATCTGTTGAATATTATGGGAGCGCACATTTCCCTGATGAATCTGGAAAATCTCAGGATTGTGAAGGAGGTGCGCAGCTCGGTTAATCGAAGGGTCAATTGTGAGACAGCCAATATTTCCAAGACGATCAATGCCGCCAGCCGTCAGATGGAGGATATCATCTATCTTCGTGATCATTACGGATTGAACCGTCTGCCGAAACATCTTCAAGAAATGGCAGAAGTGCGCTTGGAGCATGAAGATGCATCTTTACAGGAGCTGGGAGAATATCTGGAACCGCCGGTTGGAAAGTCTGGTGTCAATCACAGGCTTAGAAAGCTTAAGGAGCTGGCTGAAGAGTTGAGGAAATAACGTCAGCGGGTGATAAGAGAAAAAGGAAATTTGTGTTGCCCCATGGCTAAACGCTCAGGAATGGAGGATTAATATGTTAGAAAAAAAAATAACTGTGCAGAAAGCAGATGGTCTGGATGCGGGGATGATTGCTGTATTGGTACAGCATGCATGCAAATATGAAAGCAAGATCTATCTGGAATCTGATGATAAGAAGGTCAATGCCAAAAGTATCATGGGAATGATGAATATTGGCGTGTGTAAAGGCGGAGAAGTGATTGTCTATGCAGAAGGCAGCGATGAAGAGAATGCGATGAAAGAAATCGAAGATTATCTTCTGCAGGAGTAAAATTTTAATGAGTTAGTCTTTTAATATTTGGAAAAATATGTTATGATTACATTTGCGAGATAAATCATGCAAAATTTTATATGCTAATGATGATATCATAATTGATCAGACAGATAAAGTCTCTGCAATATGATCGGTTATATAAATTGGCATGATTTAAAAAATATTATGGAGGTATGAAGCAATGGCATTAGTATCAGCAACAGAGATGCTCAAAAAAGCAAAAGCAGGTCACTATGCAGTAGGTCAGTTTAACATTAACAACCTTGAGTGGACGAAGGCAATTCTGGCAACAGCTCAGGAGTGCAATTCACCGGTTATCCTTGGCGTATCTGAGGGTGCAGGCAAGTATATGGGTGGTTATGACGTAGTCATGGGTATGGTAAATGGTCTGATTAAGGATCAGAATATCACAGTTCCCGTAGCGGTTCATCTTGACCACGGTTCCTATGATCACTGTTATAAATGTATGGACGCAGGTTTTCCTTCCATTATGTTTGACGGTTCCCACTATGCGATCGATGAGAACGTAGCTAAGACCAAAGAACTGGTTGAGGAAGCTCATAAGAGAGGCATTTCCATTGAGGCAGAAGTTGGTTCTATCGGTGGTGAGGAAGATGGCGTTGTAGGTATGGGCGAGTGTGCAGATCCTGATGAGTGCAAGAGAATCGCAGATCTTGGTATCGACTTCCTTGCAGCAGGTATCGGTAACATCCATGGTAAATATCCTGAGAACTGGGCAGGTCTTCAGTTCGACGTATTGGACAAGATCCAGCAGCAGACTGGTGATATGCCTCTGGTGCTTCACGGCGGTACAGGTATTCCTGATGACATGATCAAGAAAGCAATTTCTCTTGGCGTAGCTAAGATCAATGTTAATACAGAGTGCCAGCTTGTATTTGCAGAAGCTACACGTAAGTATATCGAAGAAGGCAAGGATCAGCAGGGTAAGGGATTTGATCCTCGTAAGCTGCTTGCTCCTGGCGCTGAAGCGATCAAGGCGAAAGTAAAGGAAAAAATGGAACTGTTTGGATCTGTTGGAAAAGCTTAAAGAAGACGTGTGTAAAACAGATCGGTTTTAAAAGGATAAGCAAAAATTATGAGGGAGTAGATTCTGATTTTGAGAATTTACTCCCTTTTGAAAAAGGTAAACGAATTTATATAACGTTTGGATAATGAATAAAGAGTTCGTAAAAGGAATTATTCTATATATTTAAGTTAAAAATATAAATTTAGTAAATAAAATCCGATATTTTTTCTTCCAATTTTAATGAACATGATGTAAAATAAATATGGAAATCTTTTCTTTCAGGTTACAGGGATTGTGCTTGGCAGCAGCGCATTCCTTTCTTAAGGGAGAAAAGATTTCCTTTTATATATCTTAGGAAAAGAAATTTTTGCATTTAGAAATTAAATAGGTTATACTATAAAAG
>CAMWHY010000021.1 GCA_947174185.1 uncultured Lachnospiraceae bacterium
AAGATTCAATACGTTTTTCGAGATCGGATATGATATCATCAATATGTTCCTTAACAATGGATAGCCGAATAGTATTCTGTTTGATTCCCTGAGCCGCCAGTTCCTCCTCCGACAACTGGCTGTGGGTCGTCGTGGCAGGATGGATCACAAGACTCTTGGAATCTGCAACATTAGCAAGCAGCGAGAAGATCTCCAGATGATCGATAAACTGGAATGCTTCTTTCTGTCCGCCCTTGATCTCAAAGGTAAAGATCGAACCTCCGCCATTCGGGAAATACTTCTGATACAACTCATGATCCGGATGCTCTGGCAGGGACGGATGGTTCACATGCTCAACCAGTGGATGGTTGGAAAGATATTCTACCACCTTCTTAGTATTTTCTGCATGTCTGTCGAGCCTTAAAGAAAGCGTCTCCACACCCTGTAATAACAGAAATGCATTAAACGGCGAGATCGTTGCGCCCATATCCCGAAGCAGGATGGCACGGATGTAAGTAACAAAGGCTGCAGGTCCGACGGCATCCACAAACGACACGCCATGATAGCTGGGATTGGCTTCCGCAATGTTCTTATATTTGCCGCTTACCTTCCAGTCAAATTTACCGGAATCTACAATAATACCTCCAAGTGTGGTTCCATGCCCGCCGATGAATTTGGTCGCGGAATGTACCACGATATCTGCTCCATGTTCGATCGGTCGGATCAGATACGGTGTACCGAAAGTATTGTCGATCACAAGGGGTAGTCCGTGCTGATGTGCAATCTTCGCAATCGCATCGATATCCGGGATATCCGAGTTCGGGTTGCCAAGCGTTTCAATAAAAATTGCCTTGGTATTCGGTCTGACCGCTTCCTCAACCGCCTTTAGGTCGTGGGCATCTACAAACGTTGTTTCCACCCCATACTGCTTTAACGTGTGGGCAAGCAGATTATAAGTGCCGCCATAGATCGTCTTCTGTGCCACGATATGGTCACCAGCCTGCGCCAGCGCCTGAATCGTATATGTGATAGCAGCTGCTCCGCTTGCCAGCGCCAGCGCCGCAACGCCGCCCTCCAATGCTGCAATCCTCTTTTCCAGCACATCCTGCGTGGAGTTGGTCAATCTTCCATAGATATTGCCCGCATCCGCAAGTCCAAATCTTGCCGCCGCATGGGCAGAATCATGAAATACATAAGACGTGGTCTGATAGATCGGCACCGCCCTTGAGTCCGTCGCCGGATCCGGCTGTTCCTGTCCTACATGAAGCTGTAATGTCTCAAACTTATATTTACTCATAGTTCTCATCCTCCCATCTGGATATAAATTATTGTGCAGTTCTTAACTGTAAGTTCAGTATAATACATTTTTTGTTATTTGTATAATATAGAAAAACTATATTTAGTTATAATATATATTTATAACTAACTTTAAACATTTTTGCAATCTTTATTCTGATATTTCATTAGAAAAACGCTGAAGAAAGCGTTTCCCAATCGGATTTAAATTCCTTCGCAAATCCGTGCGCATCCGGCCGAGGCTCTAAAGAAACGATGATTATCAGTACTTCCTTAGAAAAAACAAGCGCAAACATAAAAATGCACTTTCAATATCAGCTTCCTGACATTGAAAGTGCAAATTACAATAGCTCCGCAATCCTATCCCGCAAACATCGGTGTCGAAAGGTATCTGTCCCCCGAATCCGGAAGAAGCACCACGATATTCTTTCCGGCATTTTCCGGTCTCTGCGCCAGCAGGACTGCCGCCTTTAATGCGGCTCCCGAGGAAATTCCTACAATGATTCCCTCCGTCAAAGCAAATGCACGGCCCTCGGCAAACGCATCTTCATTTTCAATAGTAATGACCTCATCATATATCTTAGTATTCAGTATCGAAGGCACAAAGCCCGCGCCGATTCCCTGTATCTTATGCGGTCCCGCAGTATTTTGAGAGAGTACCGGGCTTCCTTTTGGCTCCACCGCAACGACCTTTACCTCCGGATTTTGTTCTTTTAAATATTCCCCCACACCGGTAACCGTACCGCCGGTGCCAACGCCTGCAACAAAAATATCTACTTTTCCATCCGTCTGCCGCCAAATCTCAGGTCCCGTCGTTGCTCTATGGACCGCCGCATTTGCCGGATTGTCAAATTGCCCCAGTATGACAGAACCCTCTATCTCACTATGCAATTCTTCCGCTTTGGCAATAGCGCCCTTCATGCCTTTTGCACCTTCTGTCAGGACAAGTTCCGCCCCATATGCTTTTAACAGATTTCTCCGCTCAACGCTCATGGTATCAGGAAGCGTTATGATTGCCTTATATCCTTTTACTGCCGCAATCGACGCCAGACCGATGCCCGTATTGCCGCTGGTCGGCTCGATGATCGTTGCACCCGGTTTTAATTTGCCGCTCTTTTCCGCATCCTCGATCATTGCCAGCGCTACCCTGTCTTTCACAGAACCTGCGGGATTCAGATATTCCAGCTTCGCAATGATATTTGCTCCCGTCACTCCCGATTTTTCCATGTAGCGGCTTAATTTTAGTAAAGGGGTTTCCCCAATCAGTTCCAATGCGCTTTCTTTTATTTCAGACATCATTTATACCCTCCATTTTCTATATTTTCCTTATAGACTTATGTTTTTGAAATTATAGTTCCTACTGAATCCAATGTCAATAACTTTGCTAATAGCAATAAAATAGAACCAGATATCATTTTCAGTAATATCCGGTTCTATCTCTTTTATTAGCATTATTCAAATTCTATCGTCCCCGTCGGCTTTGGCGTAAAGTCATAAAGCACTCTGTTCACGCCCTTCACCTCATGGGTGATCCTCTCTGTCAGATGGCACATAAGATCATAGGGGATATTTTCTACTGTTGCCGTCATGGCGTCCGTCGTATTGACTGCACGGATAATTACAGACCACTCAAAGGCACGTTTCCCATCCTTGATGCCGGTGGATTTAAAGTCCGGTACAACCGTGAAATACTGCCATACCTTACCTTCCAGACCATTTTTAGCAAATTCTTCCCGCAGGATCGCATCTGATTCACGTACCGCTTCCAATCTGTCACGGGTGATCGCGCCGGGACAACGGACACCCAGTCCCGGTCCCGGGAACGGCTGACGGAATACCATATTATCAGGCAGCCCCAGCTGCTTTCCTACAATACGCACCTCATCCTTGAACAAAATCTTGACCGGCTCCACCAATTCAAATTTCATATCCTCCGGCAGACCGCCTGCGTTATGATGTGCCTTGATACCTTTCTCACTCTCCAAAATATCAGGCCAGATCGTCCCCTGTGCAAGAAACTCTATTCCATCCAGCTTTCGCGCTTCCTCTGCAAATACCTCGATAAACTCATTGCCAATGATCATTCTCTTTTTCTCCGGCTCGTCAACTCCTGCCAGCTTATCCAGAAAACGGTCTGTCGCATCCACATAGATCAGGTTTGCTTTCATCTGATTTTGGAATACTTCGATCACCTGCTCCGGTTCACCCTTACGCAAAAGTCCGTGATTCACATGTACACATACCAGCTGCTGCCCAATCGCCTTGATCAGCAACGCTGCCACGACGGAAGAGTCCACGCCTCCCGATAATGCAAGTAATACCTTTTTGTCACCCACCTGCGCACGTACTTCTTTGATCTGCTCCTCAATAAACGCATCTGCCAATTCAGGCGTAGTGATTCTGCTCATGTCCTCCGGACGTCTGTCTGCTGCCATTTTCATACCTCCACTTTTGTTTAATATAATAGGCAATTGCAAAACTTCTATTTTCCCATATTTTAGTTGCACAACGGAAGTTTGCGAACATAGAGTCTCACAATTGTCTAGTTTGATATAATTACTTTAAACTTTCTATATTTAACTATATCATATATTTAGTTGTATGAAAACAGTGTTTAAAGTCCGATCGTAAATTTCATTTGAAATGTCTTTCCCGGCACCTTCACATTCTTTGGATAGACATCTTTGTATCGGTAAATGCTCATAATAATGCCCACCAAAGCATAACATAATAAAATATTGCTTCTTCCTGCAGACAGGAATGGAAGAAATGATGCTGCAGGCGGAATTACGCCTACTGTGCTCAATATATTAATGACCGTGCTTAATAAAATAATCATTCCACAGCCGAATCCCATAACCAGTCCAATCTCATTTTTTTGCTTCACAGAGACGGAAAAAATAGAGATGATCAATACGGCCAGTGCAGCTATAATAAGCGTTCCTGCGATACTTCCATAACTATTTAAAATATAGGAAAATATATAATCACTATTACAATCAGGAATGGTTCCCATCACATCTTTTCCGCTATTTCCTATAAACGCTATATCTGTACACAAAGATCTAAGTATATTGCTCAAATAAGATGCGTCGCCGGTTGCAAACAGCCATGCCCGGATTCGCGCTTCCTGGTATGCCGCCAGCAAATGAAATGTATACATGAATAGAAGTAAAATCATCGGCAATATTACCAAAACCGCACATAAGATCACAAGAGTTCTTTTTATCGGAATTTTAAACCACCCTTTTATGACGGCAGTCGAGAGCTGTATCAGCATACTGACCATTAATATTGTTGTAACAACAAGATTGGGAATTCTGAATGTAATGATCACAGGAATCAACAACCAAACAAGAGCTTTTAGAAGCGAAGCCACTCCGCCTCCTCTGTATTTGTAGAGTATTGCTCCATAAATTGGTACGTAAAACATCATAAACGTGGTTGCAGATAATCTGACCGGTCCAAATCCCCAATAACGTCTTCCATTCATATCCGTACCAAAAATCCCAGAAATGCATAAAATACCCATACATATTATAAATGCGCCAATGAACTTAGAATACTTTGCAATTGTGGTATAATCCAGAAAATAGATTGCACACATTACAACAAACCCAAGTATTACTGATGTAACAAATCCTGTTCCGGAAAGCGCATAATATTGCGGAATATCAGATGAAATTTCTGCAATATGATAGGAGATCGACTGCTGAATAAAAATGCCTAACAGACTTAGAATCCCTACAATGACAATCAGCTTCCACGCAACCTGCGGCTTATGAACCTTATCCAAAGAGATCCCAGCCTCTACCGGGTCCCCCATATCGGCAACCGCATTTCTTTCCGCTTCCTCTGCCGTCATCCCATGAGCAATATTATCCGTAATCTGATCTTCCATATGTTTTCGCATCTCATCAGATATGTAAGGTCTTGCTTTCTTACAACGAATTTGAGATAAAAGTTTTTCCAAATATTCCTCCATAGTTACACCCCCATTGTCAAGACTTTTGATACTGCGGTCTGATATTCCTTCCACTCAGAAGTCTTTTTTTCTAATAATCTTTTTCCTTCTTTCGTGATACTGTAATACTTTCTCGTTTTTCCGGCATATTCCTGTTCATAAGCCGTAAGTAATCTCTTCTCTTCCAGACCATGTAATAACGGATACAATGTACCTGCTTTTAACTCAAATACATTATTTGATTTCTTTCTCAGAGTATCGATCATCTCGTACCCATACATATCCTTTTCTTCAAGTAATTTGAGCAAAAGCATTGTCATACTTCCCGACACCAATGTTTTATCTACTGACATTTTTATCCCTCCCTATATTGGCAATCTATATATCGGATATCTATATAATATATCGATAATCTATATATGTCAAGAGAATTATGAAATAAAATGCAAAGATCCCCTGCCTTACGGCAGAGGATCAAACTTTTCATCCAACTGAGATACCGCCATCATTCCCTGTTAATCACCTTTAGCAAGAATCTCATCCAGTACCTCCATCAATGTCTTGACATCAATCGGCTTTGCAATATGACCATTCATTCCGCTCTTCAACGCTTCCTGCTTATCCTCCTCAAAGGCATTTGCTGTCATGGCAATCACAGGAAGTGAAGCCAATTCAGGATTCTCCAGTTTTCTGATTGCCCTTGTAGCATCATAGCCATTCATCACAGGCATCTGGACATCCATCAACACCACCTGATAATATCCTGCTTCAGAGGCGCTCAGCATATCCACAGCAACCTGACCGTTGTGGGCAACCTCCACGGAAAATCCTGCTTCCTCCAAAATCGCAACTGCAATTTCCTGATTCAGCTCGTTATCTTCCGTCAATAGAATACGACCCTTGCGAAGCGGTGCTTTCTCTTCGGAAATCGTTTTAACATTTTTATCTGTATTGACGATAGAATCCAGGCATCCATACAGCTCTGAGAAAAACAGCGGCTTACCACAAAATGCGGTCACTCCTGCCTCTCTTGCCTCATCCTCAATGTCGCACCAGTCATACGCCGTAAGAACAATGATCGGCACGTCCCTTCCTACCTCCTGACGGATTCTCCTTGCCAACTCAATACCATTCATATCAGGCAGAATCCATGCAATAATATATACAAAATATTCATCGCTGCGCATAACAGCCTGACGTGTACGCAAAACAGCCTCTTTTCCCGATAGCGTCCACTCTGCCCGCAGACCAATCTGCTGAAGCATGCAGGATACGTTGTCACACGTATTGAAATCATCATCTACTACCAATGCTCTAAAACCGCTCAGCTCAGGAATTTCCTGACGTTCCTTCTTTGCTTCGTTCACGCGCAGCGTAAAAGAAACAATACATTCTGTTCCGACGTCCTGTTTACTATTTACTGTTATGGTACCGTTCATCATATCTACAATATTTTTGGTAATCGACATTCCTAGTCCTGTTCCCTGAATGCCACTGATCGTAGAGTTGCATTCCCGCTCAAAGGGTTCAAAAATATGAGATAAAAATTCCTTACTCATACCGATGCCGGTATCTTTAATTTGAAATTCATAATTTGCATAGCCTTCTGAAGCGTCGCCCTTCTGAATCAGCATCATGCTGACCCTACCGCCCGAAGGCGTATATTTGATGGCATTGCTCAGCAGGTTCAAAAGCACCTGGTTTAAACGCAGACGGTCACAATATACCTCTTCATTCTGGACATCCGCCGCATCCATATGTAATTCCAACTGCTTCGCGTGAATATCTGCCTGAATGATGTTGCGCAACCCATGAATAATTTCGGGCAGACTACACAGCGCTTCCTCCAAATGAATTTTACCACTCTCAATACGGCTCATATCCAAAACATCATTGATCAGGCTCAGCAAATGGCTGCCTGAGGTCATGATTTTTTTCAGATATTCCTCTACCTGTTCCTTATTATCAATATGCGAAGTCGCCAACGCTGTAAATCCAATAATCGCATTCATCGGCGTACGGATATCGTGGGACATATTGGAAAGGAATGTACTCTTTGCCTGGTTCGCACGATTCGCCTGAGAAAGCGCATTTTCCAGCAGTTCTTTCTGTTCCCTTTCCGCGCGGGTCTCCTCGTCCACACTACGAAATCCCAAAACAATACCATGATTCATATCCCATTTTCCAGCGCGTACGATTTTTATCTGAAAATACTGCAGCTCACCGCAACAAGTGGTGCGGTAATTGATATGATATATCGACTTTTTGGAAAGCTCCTCTTCCAACTGCTGTCGCGAAACTGCCTTCCGCAACGGCTCTTTGTCCTCCTCATAAACTCCTGCTTCTATGTATCTCTCCAGCGCATCCTCCAAGATCAAATCTCCTGAAAAAATGGGAGCTAATATATCATTTTTGCATTCACCGATCCGAAGCGCCCTTCCCATTCCGGTATTCAGATCAAAGAAACATACAAGATTGAAATCAATACTAAGTGCATGGATAAGCTCCTCCTGCTTCCGCTTATTCCTCTGCCGTTCTTCCTCCTCCTGCAATTTCTGAGCAGTACGATCTAATAAAAACCTCTGACAGTACGTTTCACCGTTCTCCTCCACAAGTTTAAAGCTTCCCAGAACATAAAGGAGCTTCCCGTCCGAATGGCGGACACGGTACTCCATACTGATGCTGTCGCCTATCTTTTTCAGAGATTTGATAGCCCTCTGCATCTTATCCTTATCCTCATCCACTACAGAAGGGGAAACCATATTAAATCCTTCTTTTTCCATCTCCTCCAGAGAATGGTATCCCAAAATATTTAAGGCAGCTTGGTTGATGCTGATAATTCGCTTTCCATCCATGGTATGGCACATCACACCACAGTCCGTTGTCATAAAAAGCATTTCCAGTGTCTGGTTTTTCTTAATCAGTTCCTCAGCATACGCGCGCTCTTTTGTTACATCGATCGCAACTCCCACGGTTCCCATAACGCTGCCGTCCAAGTCATATAATGGAGATTTATATGTAGCAAGCAACTGAGTCCCTTCACCGGTCTTTATGGTTTCGTCAGAAACAAAGGTTTTCCTCTGTTCCATGACGTTACGTTCCGATTCTATACAGGCGGGATCATCCTGTTCCACATCCCAGATGTATGCGTGTCCGCGCCCCTGCACCTGCTCCTTGGTTTTATTCACTGTTTTACAGAAATAGTCATTCACTTTCTCATGAATTCCATTTTTGTCCTTGTACCAGACCAGATTCGGCATACTATTGATCGTACGATCCAAGTACTGTTCGGTCTGCCAAAAATCCTTTTGCATCTTATAAGACTGCTGCCATCGCTGGAAACGGAACCGCATTTCCTCCTCCGTCATCGGCAACGTCCAGAGATCTGTAACTTCAGAAAGACAGTCTCTCAAATCTGAGAACTGTCTCTGTTCTGCCAGAAGTATCATTTCAGCCTCTGATTTCTTCCATTCGATCAGCTTCCGCACTTCTGTTGCCGCATCTGCATCACTTAAATCAACCAAAATAATATCGGCGCTTTCTGCCAGCTCCTTTTTCGGACTTTCGCTTTCTATAAATTCATGCGAAAAAAACTCCAGCGCAGGCATGCCTTTGATAATCTCAAAAAGCTGTCTTTGCTTCCCAATCATATAAAAACATACATGGCAACGATACATAAATATCCCCCTGCAAACTGTATTATATGAATACAGCGTTGTATTTTTAAAAATTCATGATCCTACTATTAATCAAATAAATTTCATATTATATTTTATCAACTGCACACACCAATGTCAATGTTTAGACATATCTGCGGCTATGATAAAATCTGCAAAAAAACATCTTCCAAAAGACGCTTTAAAACATTTCTTATTTTCTTTTTTATTTTCCGAAGATTTCCTTTTTATGCTGTAAATGAATGCCGATGTGCCCAATACCAAGTATTAGAACTGCCACAAGCAGAAAGATGTTGCTTCCATAGATCCCCAACAAAAAGAAGGCGCAGACCGGAAGTCAAAAAAAGTTTTTGTAGTCAAGCAATATGGTTTTTGCGACCTTGCGATTCTGTTGACTGGATGATATAATTCCAATATTATTGCTAACGGCAATTTGATATTTTTCAACCTGATCGCAGTAAAGGCATGGTTATGAAAATGGATATTGAATTTAGAAAAATAACGGAGTTTCCCCGCGGAACACTCTTCGCCCTTTTAAAAGACGGTTATTCTTTTGAGCCGAAATTTGAGCGCAATTGGCGGGAACAATGGCAGGAATTTGATGACTTTTTTTATGATAATCCCCCTATTGCCGAATCCTGCGGACTTATGACCGTCCTGTCAGGAGAACCCATCGGCTTTGTTTCGTGGAATCCGACAAAACTGCCTGAATCGGCAGAAATCGGACACAACTGTATTTCGACAAAATACAAAGGAAACGGCTATGGAAAACGGCAGATGCGGGAGGCGGTTTGGCGTATTCTTGCGCAAGGTGCAAAAAAGATCGTCGTTTGTACCAATGAAATTCTCGTTCCCGCCCAGCGCACTTATGAAAGCGCGGGGTTTCAGTTTGTAAAAAAGGGCGAAGAAACCTTCTCTGAATATGCAGGGCAAAAAATATATTATGAAATTGTAGTCAAATAAATTACCACTATGGAGGTAGAAGAATATGGATAAAACAATTATTCCTTTTTGGGAAGAAACTTATCTGAAAGACGATGTTATGACCTTTTCAATTGAACCAAACAAAACAATTAAGGAATTTGAACATCTGCTCAAAAAACAATCTAATATATTAGAAGTTGGATGTGGAGAAGGCCAAAATGTTTTATATTTGGCAAAACAAGGCTATTGCAATATTGATGCATTTGATATATCTGAATCTGGTATATCAAAGCTGAAAAGACTGTGCGAGAAAGACAGCTTATATATTAATGCTTTTGTTCATGATTTGGTAACTTACACTTTTGATAAAAAATATGATTGGATTATGTCATTTGCAACCTTATGTTTTGTTGAAAAAAGTGCTTGGAAGCAGTTTCTTCTCCGGGCTAAAGAAAATACAAATGCCGGTGGTATTCATATTATGCATATATTTACTGATACAGTGCCTGCTTCTCCTGATATTGCTCCGTTCGCAATCGGTCTGGCAAAAGATGGGGAACTCAAAGAAATGTATAATGACTGGGAAATTTTACAATTTCAATCATATACATTTGAAGATGAGCATCCAAATGTACCAAAGCATATGCATGCAGTAAATAAGATTGTAGCTCAAAAACCATAATCTGTCGGATAATCACTCAAGATCCCTCAAGAATCAGAAATTATATTAAGTGTTTCTTAGTTCTTTGAAATAAAACGCTAGAAACACTTTTCCAGTCCAATCGCCAACACAGGCTTTTTTCCACTTTCAGCAATGTTACCGTTTTGCATCCGTTTCATATAATATGATAACAGAAAAAACATTCTATGAGGAGATTTCATTCCTATGGCAATCGGCTATTTAAGTATACAGGCACGAACGGCCAATGATGCCGTACCCCTTGACGGTGTATCGGTTAAGGTATTGGACGATGAGGGAAATACACTCTATACACTGACAACCGATGAAAACGGCGAAACACAGACAGTCCCATTAGAAACCATTGATAAAAGTTTTTCCCAGAATCCCTACTATTCCGGAAATCCGTATAATAACTACAACGTATTGGCACAGGCAGCGGGATTTAACAACCTTTATGTTTCCAATATTCCTATTTTTGATGGTGAGACGGCAATGCTCCCACTGGCTTTGATCCCGATGCAGGAATTGCAGCGCAGTCCGGCGCAGGCTGAAATCAATATTGGCGGACCGGCTATTTCCATGCCGGTGCGGCGGAATCAGGAAGGCTCCGTATCATCGCCGTACGTGCTGCGTCAGGTTGTAATACCCAATCCCATTACAGTACATCTCGGTGCACCAAACGCATCCGCTTCCAATGTACAGGTCTCGTTTCCTGACTATGTGAAAAATGTAGCCAGCAGTGAAATATACCCAACCTGGCCCGAGGCTGCCCTGACCGCCAACATATACGCTATCATTACCTTTGCCCTCAACCGCGTTTATACGGAATGGTACAGAAGCCGCGGCTACAGCTTTGATATCACAAACAGTACCGCCTATGACCAATACTTTGTCTACGGGCGGCCGATTTACGACTCCATCAGCCGGATCGTTGACCGGATCTTTAATGAATATGTCCGCAGACAGGGACAAAACGCTCCCTACTTTACCTCCTTCTGCAACGGGACTACTTCCACCTGCAACGGATTGTCGCAGTGGGGAACTGTTACGCTTGCGGACCGCGGACTGACACCGATACAGATCCTCCGCTCCTACTATCCGAACGATATAGAAATTGCGGAAACCAACATTGTGACAGGCGTTCTTTCCTCCTATCCCGGAAGCCCCTTGAAAACAGGCAGTACCGGATTGAACGTACAAACCATACAGACCTATTTAAACCGTATCAGAAGAAACTATCCCGCCATTCCCGCCATCACGGATGAGACCGGGACCTTTGGCAACAGCACCAAAAATGCCGTGGCAAAATTCCAGAGTATTTTCGGTCTCCAATCCGACGGCATCGTAGGAAAATCCACATGGTATAAGCTTTCAAGCCTGTATTCCTCTGTGACCAGACTTGCCGAATTAGACAGCGAAGGGGATACCCTTGGCATAGGAACGGTTCCCCCATCCTCCATCCTGCGTCAAGGATCAAGAGGACAGGACGTTATTACCCTGCAATATCTGTTAAATGTGATCTCAGAATATTATCCCGGCATTCCCGCACCGACGCAGGACGGCATCTTCGGCAGCGGAACACGCCAGGCTGTCATAGACTTTCAGGAGGCTATGCAGCTTTCTCCAGACGGCACGGTAGGACCTCTCACATGGCAGGCTCTTTATAAGGTATATCAGGGAATTGTGCAGAACATCCCCCCGACAGCACCCGGAGCGAACACATTTGAATATGTAGTGAAGGCAGGCGACAGCCTGTGGCTTATTGCCAGAAGATACAACACAACGGTTGACACCATTAAAAATTTAAACGGATTAACAAACAACATGATCACTACCGGACAGATTTTAAAAATACCGGCAGGGCAGAACGCCCCTTATATCGAATACACCGTACAATCCGGAGATACCCTCTGGCTGATTGCCAGAAGATACGGTACGACCGTTGACGCCATCAAGAATTTAAACGGACTGACCAGCGACCGGCTGAACATCGGGCAGGTACTGCGTATCCCCGAAGTCTGACGGAGTCTGACCATATCATCTCCTACGTGACATAAAAAAGGGCCGCAGCCCGGGAACAACAAACCCGGCTGCGGCAGCTTACTCGCTTCATACACCGTCCTACTTTGCAAATAGCGCAGCAGTTCATTCCTGTCAGCAAGATAAAAAATATCTGTTTTTATTTCTTGTAATTATTGCAGAACCCTCTTTCCTGTACAACCTGTTCTTCGGCAGGAATATCCCGCTCCCGCTGAAACTCCAGCAGATCGCCGGGCTGGCAGTCCAGTACGTCGCAGATTGCGTTTAGAGTGGAAAATCTGATCGCACTGACCTTCCCCGTCTTAATATTAGAAAGGTTCACATTGGCAATCCCTACTTTCTCCGCCAGTTCATTCAGCGAAATCTTTCGATCCGCCATCATTCTGTCAAGCCTTAAAATAATCGCCATATCGGCATCTATTCCTTTCTCTGATCCCATACCGCCTCATTGCGGCTCAAATACGTTTTCCTCTTATAAAATCTCATCGGACTGCTGCTGAAGCTCGCACCCATATTCAAAGATCAGGAATATGCACCACAGGGGAAGAACCACGAGCGCGCCGATCAAAAAACCGCTTTGCAGTACCAGCAGAATAGAAATCAGCACAAATACAATCTTTATATTCTTTACGATCGCTGGGCGAAACGGCGAATCACTCTCCTTGAGAGCCTTAAATACCTTTGCCACAAAATGCAGAACTACCACAAAAGAGACCATTACGGCGGCAGTCGCAAGAAGATTTATGCCAAGCTCTACAGCCTGGGATTCTGTATTACGCTTTAAATCAATGATACCTGACACCAATCCGCCCTCGATATGAATTGCCGTTGACAATTCCTGATCTGTAAGCGCACTCGCCTCGGCGAATTTTTTGTCAAAAATATCACTCATCCAGATCATGGAGCAGCCGACCACAGATGTAACAACAGTACTGACAATCAGAAATATCTTTACAATATTGACAAGAATCAATGCATCGCTACTGTTTTCCTGTATTTTTTGGATTTTTGCATTACTCTCATTCATTTTCTTCCCTCATTTCTTTTTATGGTTGATGTCAATTGTATCATTTGCGTTGCATCATTTACCCGTTTAATTTTTAAATAAATTATTCTTCTGCATGATAAGCATAAATAAATGTCCTGAAACTTATATTTTTTATATCTACATTTTCTAAACTCCAAAGATAGACAGGCACATCATTGATATATATTACCCTGTCAAGTTGTTGAATGTTGACCAGATTTTCATCAATTTTAATGGTTTCACCCAATGGATAAAAACAAATACCAACATATTCCGCATCTTCTTGGTAAAAAATATCATGTTTCTTATAAAACCAGGTGATCACACGCCTTATATCACACCCCAGTAAAAAATCTTCTCCTTCCTTCACTTCCGGAAAATTGCTCCTTCTCAAAAAGCCAAATTCCGCACGGTAAGACTTTATTAATTTGTAATCATTATCTGTTTCCTCGAAAAGACAATATGCTACATATTCCCCATCATACAAAATAGCCATCTCATAATTGTCAATCTCTTTTTGATAAATTACAACCAGTTCATCCTGCGCGCAAAAATATTTTTTACAATATGCCTCCTCGATACTATTACCATACGAGAAATAATGATTGGCTCCAATCAATATTATTGTCAACAGACAACTGACCGCCAAAAAAGTGACTGCCCTTGTATAGCCCCTATGTTTTACTTTTTTCGATTGCCCTGCAATATTATTTTCATATAAATTTTTTTCAGGTATTTGTTCAATCAGCTCATTTGCCAGCTTAACATACTTTGAATTTCCGCCATATTCAGCAGCAAATTTTAATTCATAAAACGCTTCTTCATACCTGCCAAGATAATAGCAGCACCACCCGCAATAATAGGCATTAATCACCTGTTCCAAAGCCGTCTGACTCCTTTTGCGGTCTGTCTTTAAAAATTCAAGCATATCCTCCCACCGTTCTTCTATTCGATATCGGCGAAGTCTGATTCCTTTTTGATATGCCTGTTTCATTTGGTCACGCTTAACGCTTATCGATGCCAGCAGATTTTCTGCATTCTCCAATTCTGTATGTAAAGGCTCTTTTACATTCACTGCCATTAAATAGTCAATATAATAGAGCTGTATCTTTAATCTTTGCAAAGGTTTTAAGCGGCTCTCCAACTGATGCAGTTCCTCTATCTCCTGCCTGCATTCATCATACTTTCCCAATGCCAGACTGTCATACAGTAAATCCGTATGCAAAACTACATTTTTTTTATTCCCCTTCTTAAGTAAACTTAAAATATATTGTTCATCCGCTAAAATGTCACATTTTTCATGTTTGATCCACCACATCCACAGAACCGCTGCAAATAAAACGGGTATATCCGCAAATAAAATTATGGGAAGATAAGAACCGACCAAATAAGAAAGAGCCCTATAAAAACCGTTGCTTTTCAAGAGTAAATCACCAATATTAAAAATAATACTAATACTACAGAAAGCAAAAATTATAATACAAAATAAAAAGATAATGCGTAATATACGTAATATTATATAATTTTTGTTTTTACCCCTCTTCTCAGCCATTACCCATAACCTCCCATCTTCTTCCAAAAGCCTGTTTTATTGTCGGATAGCGCGACCTATGAAAATTAGGAAACCTTTATGAGAATAGAATAGCATAAAAACAAATGTTTATCAACAACATTTTAACGATTATCGTTATATTATTCACGAAAATCATTATTTATCTACATCCTGATGATCTACCAACTGACTATCCGGCATCAGTCTCTCCCTAAGCATAGTGTTTCTCTTTGTAACAGTTACGTTTTGCACCGCATAGCTAAGCGCTTTCTTTGTTCCCACAATGACCAGCGCCTTTTTCGCCCTCGTGATCCCCGTATAGATCAGATTGCGCTGCAGCATCACATAGTGGTTCATCAGAACCGGCATAACGACAATCGGATATTCCGAGCCCTGCGCCTTATGAATGGTGGTCGCATAGGCATGAACCAGCTCATCCAGCTCTGTTACGTCATATACAACGCTCCTGCCGTCAAAATCAACAGTAAGGGTTCTGTCCGTCTCATTTACGGATTCTATGACTCCGATATCTCCGTTAAAAACTTCCTTATCGTAATTATTCCTGACCTGCATTACCCTGTCATCCGTCCGAAACGCATATCCGCTCCTGCGCAGACATTCCTTAGGCAGCGTCACTTTCCCCCTGCCCCGTATAAAGACCTCCTGCTCCGCCGGATTCAGCGCCTCCTGCAGGGACAAATTAAGATTCGTTGCTCCTACCACGCCTCTCTGCATAGGGGTAAGCACCTGTATCCGGTGCGGCTCTATCTGGTAATATTTCGGCAGTTTTGTCTGCACCAGCTTAACGATCTGTGAAACTACAGCATCAGGGTCTTCATTTTCCAGAAAAAAGAAATCGGATGTTTTGCCGTTACTGATATCCGGCATCTTACCCTCATTAATACGATGCGCATTCATGATGATGCGGCTTGTCTGTGCCTGACGGAAGATCCTTGTCAGCCGCACCACAGGGAAAGCGCCCGAATCAATAATATCCCTCAGCACATTCCCCGCCCCTACGGAAGGAAGCTGGTCGATATCCCCCACCATGATCAGACGCATTGTGGGTGGTATCGCTTTCAACAGTGAGTTCATCAGGATAATGTCAATCATGGAACACTCGTCGACAATCAGCACATCCCCTTCCAGCGGATTCTCTTCATTCTTCTGATACCCTTCCGGCGGCTTACATTCCAGCAGTCTGTGAATGGTCTTGGCTTCCAGTCCCGTTGCCTCTGTCATCCTCTTAGCGGCCCTTCCGGTAGGCGCTGCAAGCAGTATCCGCAGACCATAGGCACGGTATGCGGCAATGATCCCATGGGTCGTGGTCGTTTTCCCCGTTCCCGGACCACCCGTCAGTACCATGACCTTCGCCGTTGCCGCCTGACGGATGGCATCCGCCTGGATCTCATCGTATTCCATACCTGTCTTGTCCTGAATTGCAGTAATATCAACCGACAGATTATCACTTCCGGCATGCTTACGCGCCTCCGTCAGCTTGACATAAAGGCTGTCCCCCGCAGGAGACGCCGCCAGCTTTTTCAACTTTCCCGCAACACCGATCTCCGCAAAATAAAAAGGCGGCAGATAAATTGCCTGCACCGGATTGCCATCTTCACACATCCTGACAATGTTCTTCTCAAGGATAAGCTCCTTATTCCGAAGCATATCGTCCATCGTCATGATCACTGTCTCCGGCGACGCCTCCAATAGTTCCGCCGCTTTATCAATAAGCTGCCGCTTCTCCACATACACATGCCCCTCATCGGAAAGTTCCGAAAGGGTATACATCAGTCCGCTCCGCAGCCGGACATAAGACTCTCTGCTAAATCCCAGCTTCATTGCAATCTGATCGGCAGTTCTGAAACCAATCCCCCAGATATCATCCGCCAGCTTATAAGGATTTTCTTTCATCACAGCGATGCTGTTATTGCCGTATTGCTTATATATTTTGGCAGCATAGGAAGCAGATACCTGATGCTCCTGCAGAAACAGCATGATATTCTTCACTTCTTTCTGCCTCGCCCATGACTCGGCAATCATCCTGACGCGCTTTTGTCCGATTCCATCTATCTCGATCAGGCGTTCTACATGATCCTCTATGACATGAAACGTATCCTCTCCGTATTGTTGCACAATCTTTTTTGCATACTTCGGTCCCACGCCCTTGATCAGACCGGAGCCAAGATATTTTTCCATTCCGTAGACTGTTGCGGGCAGCGTTTCCTCCCATTTTTCGGCAATGAACTGCCTGCCGTACTTAGCGTCCACTTTCCAGCTGCCTTCCGCAATCAGTACAGAACCTACATTGGCATCGATCATATTTCCGATGACCGGAACCGGCTCACTATAACCCTTCAGCCGGCACTTAAGAACCGAATATCCGTTTTCCGGATTCTGATATGTTATTCTCTCCACCACACAACGAATCTTTATCATCACTTCTTCA
This sequence comes from uncultured Lachnospiraceae bacterium, assembly GCA_947174185.1. GTDB lineage: Bacteria > Bacillota > Clostridia > Lachnospirales > Lachnospiraceae > NK4A136. Next base: position 17,591 of record CAMWHY010000021.1, read on the forward strand.
AAGCAGCGCTTAAGCTGTTCGGTATCCCTCTGGGTCCCCTGACCGCAAAAATACCGTATTCCTCCTTCAGTATATCAAATGTAAATCGATCCGGCTGGTAGCGCTTCTGAAGCTTCACCTTCATTAACGCATTGATCGTCAGATTCTTATCCGCATAATCATATGGTATATCCGTCTCCGTCACCTTACACCGGAACAGTATCGCCGACACCGGAGCCGCTACATACATAAAGACCGTATCGCCCGTCTTGATTCCGCTGCCCTGCTTCCATTCAATCTCATCCGCATCGTCGAAGGCATGCAGAATGTCATAGAACTTTGGATTGGCGGGAATCAGCCACTCCTTAGGCGGACGGATTTTCTGTTTCTTCTTTGACGAAGCGGTTGCCGCAAAACTCATGTCAATCAGTTCATAAACCCTCTCCCACGCCACGGTTCCGTCCAGCAGCACGCTGATCCAGTGAAACTTATTCATATGGTAAGCTGGCAGGATACCGTCTTCCTGAAGCAATACATCTTTAAAGAACGGATCATCTATCTTCAGATTTATGACATCCACATCCTCCCCGGCGGGAAGCCCCAGCTTTTCTCTCCCGACTTCCATGACCAGAGCAAACCACTTATTGTTATCGGTATGCCGGAACACGGCATTCATGTCATATTTTCTCCACGGATATTCCGGCAGTACCTTATATTTCTTTTTTATGTAATCAAAAACAAACTCTCTCATTTCGTCTCCCCGTTCAATCAACAGAGCCTGTATAAGCAGTCCATCCGCAGCCCAATTGTTTTAATTCCCTCTCGATATCCAATGACAGACTTGCATACAACTCATCCTCAATTCCCGGCATCCCCGGTATCTTGTAAAATTTATCCTGATAGACAAATTTCGTCCCCGCATATTTTTCAGGACAGGAAGGCACAAAGCTTTCCTTTGCCTTTTGTGCTTTCTCGCGCCATCTTAGTATAAACTCCCTAAGTTCCGGCGTCAAAGCCTCTATAGATTCATCGCTGTATATTGGGATAGGATTGAGCCATGTATCAATATCCATCCATATTTCGGTTTGTCCGTCGTTCATTAACTGAAAATAGCCGTCAGTATCATCCGGCTTCTTGTAAAGAACCCCCATTTCTGTCTCCTTTCGTCCATAAAATTTCCTACATTGCAACTCTGTGATTACCTACCAATCGGAATCCCAATCATCCCAGCCGGAATCCCAATCGGAACCGCTGTCCCAGTCATAATCGGAATCCCAATCATTATCATAGTCCCGATCATCATCGTAACTGGGGCTATCATGATGGTCGTCATACCACTCGTCCCAATCGGAGGCGCCATACTCTTCATCGTAAGAATAACCCTCGTAATAATTGTCGTAATCCTCGAACAGATCCCATTCGGAATCGGCATTATAACTAGACCATGTATCGGAAGCGGCATTCCAGATATACCAAGAGTCCCCATAATCATGGTAATACGTATCTGAACCGTATCTATAATAACCTGAAGACGCGTATGGCAGTTTATCCTGACTAAACCCTATTACAAAACACAGAAAAAAAACCGAGCTCAATAAGGATATAGCTACCCAAATCACTACCATCGAAATAATCTTATGTAACATATTCTTTTGACCGTGATTCCTTTGACTGACCGGGCTCGGCGTGACACGATCGTCAGCGGTCGGTATTTTGTGCGCTTTTTGTTCGGCCACTCTTGCCTTTATCTTCTGATAAAGCTCATTTACGGCATATGCCTCGTCTTTGCCGCGGTAGCGTTCCGCCCGCGAACCGTCAGACTTATTTTTATAAACCACAAAATCTCCCGAAGCGGAATCTTTATATATACCATATGCACGGGCGGTTCTTACATCCTGCCCGATATATGTACGCATCTCGTCAAGCGGCAGATGATGCCGTCTGGCCCACTCAAGAAGCTCGCTGATGGTTTTAGGGGCCCCTACGGCAGTTCTGTTTACACAGTCATTGGCGGCGCCGCAATTGGGGCACTCCAGCTCGGTATCACTGTAATTACTTCCACAATATTTACATTGAATCAACATACCTTGTAGCCCTTCACCTTTTTCAACAATATATTTCACCTAAATTTTATATTATCCGAACTGAATGCAAAATACAAGCGCCATAAATTTGTTTCCAATCTGCTTACAATATCAGTTCCATTTCATCCTTCATATCTACAAAACCGTATTTTTCATACAATGGCCGCCCCATATCCGTTGCCTCTAGTGCGATCTGTAAAACGCCCTGTTCCAAAACCTCTGTGGCGGACTTTGTTACTCTCTTGTCCTGTGCGTCCCATGAGTGTTTTATAGTATCACGTACAAACTCATAGATTGCTTTCATCAGAGAAATTTCATCTGTGTATTTTTGTTTGAATTCCTCTGCTTTTGATAAAATACTGCCGTCGTTCCAGTTGATGTATTTTGACACCGATAAGTATTCCTCTATGGGATCTTTTATAATTAGTTCTTTCATTACCCGCTAATAACCTAGCCCTTCCAACATAGCATTTTGCAAATAATATCCGATTCCATCATGGTCATTATCGCCTATCACATAGTCTGCAACTGCTTTTACTTCATCAATTGCATTTCCCATGGCAACTCCGATACCACATAACTTCAGCATGCCGATATCTGCAAAATCATCTCCAAATGCTGCGATTTCATCCGTAGTGATTCCACACTCTTTGCATATATGTAAAATCGCATTTTCCTTTGTGGCTGTTTTCTTCGTAAATTTGTACCAATAACCATCCGAAAAGCGAACACAGTCACAATCCGGTAAATTTTGCCGTAGCTTTTCTACCACCTTTTCATCGAATATTTCCACGCACATTTTTAAGGATTCTTGCTCAAAATCATGAAAATCAGTGTATATACTGTTTCCCCAGCTTCTATCTTGTTGTTTTGGGTCTATTTTATAATTCCAGTAATGCGCATCTACCGTATCGATTGATATTTCACAGTCATCTCCACATATCTGTCTTGCCTTTTGTATCAATTCCATTGTTTCTATTTTGGTAAACTCTGCTTTATAAATATATTCCTGCCTGCATTTTACCAAAGCCCCGGCACTGGAGATCACCACATCAGGATTTAATTCTGCAATAAATTCCATACAATTCTTCTCACTTCTTGATGTGGATACTCCGATCATAATCCCACGTTCCCTGCATTTTTGTAACTCCTGCATTGTGACGTTTGAAATTGTTTTATCACTTCGTAGTAATGTTCCATCCAGATCAAATAATAGCATCTTACATCTCATACCCTATGCCTCTCCATTTTCGGAATTCATTTTAGGAATGAACTTTCTTCTGTCATGATCAATATCTGTAGAACCTTTGTACAGTTGCTTTTCCATAATTTCATATGCAAGTATCACCTCATTTTCCACAGGATGACGTTCATGCTTTATGGTTGAAAAACCCAGCTTTTCATAAAGCGCTGCCGCAGGCAGGGAAGCATCCAGATATGCCTTATCATATTTTTCACTAATCTGTGCTTCTATATTTTTTATAATAAATGTGCCATAACCCTTTTTCTGATATTCCGGCAACACATAAACCCTTGTGATGTGGTTATCAACGAAACAACCTGTTGCGACGATTTCATCATCTATCTTAAGTACACTCACATAACCATTTTCGATATCTTTTAATATCGCGTCCCAATTGTGATGCTCACAGAAAAATTTCACTACTTCTTGCGGATAATATTTCGGATATATTGTTTTTATAGTATGCTGCACTACATCATATACAGCCTGTATGTCTTTAATGGTTGCTAATTCATATATCATCGTTTTTCTCCATTTTTACATATCGATCCACTGAATAAACGCTGTCTTATCCGAACTGTTATAACCAGCCTTTCGATAGAAGTTTAGTGTACTTTCTTTCTTCGATCCAGTCAGTAACATCATCTTATAGCAGTGATTTTCTTCTGCAATCTGCTTTGCATAGTTCAGGCAAGCAGTAGCATAACCTTTCTTTCGATAGTCACCGTGTGTCACCACGTTTTCCACAAAGGCATATGGTCTTACATTTCTTGTAAGATTTGGAATAATCACACATACACAGGATGCCACGATCTTACCATCCACTTCACAGATAATAAGATGGTGATTTTTGTCATTCACAATGCTATCCCATGTATTTCTTAACTGTTCTGAATCTTTAGGAATATTCGTCTCATGAAGATACAGGTATAACTGTAATATTTCCTCTAAATCGGTTTTATCCGCTTCTCTGATCATACTCGGTTTCCGCTATCTCCTTAACGTATTTTTACATACTATGTTTTAAAGCAAGATTTTTCTTATCTGTTCTGCTATTTCTGAATTTACAGCCTTTCCTTCGCTGCAAAAAGTCCAGCCAAATCCATCATCCGCATATCTTGGAAAAATATGTAGATGATAATGTCCTACATCATTAAATGTACCACCGTTTTGCATAATACTATAACCATCTGGACGAACTATTTCTTTTAATGCTGTTACGATTTTCTTCGATACAATCATCAAGTGTGCCAGCAATTCATCCGGAATTTCGTCAACGTCCAAATAATGTTGTTTCGGAACCAATAATACATGTCCTTCATTAATCGGTTCCATATCCATAAATGCCATAACAAACTCATCTTCATATACAAAATCCGTTTTGATCTGTTCTTTATGGCAAAATACGCATTCACACATTACATTCTCTGCTCCAGTCAATCTTTATTCCACTAATATGTTCTAATTTCATGTGTATGCAGAAAAGATTTCTGCATAGGTATAACCCAATTAAAAAACCCCGAAACTAAGAATAGTATATTCTAAAATTCGAGGTTTGAAAACATATTTTAAGACAACCGATCCTAATTTGATCTGATATACTAAAGTTACAAGTATTTTTTAATCAAGTAGAATCACTTCTTGTTCTTTTTACTTAGAGTAGAAAGCGCCCTTATAACCGCATACCCAATTACCGTTATACCAGCAAAAAAGGTTCCCGATATGATTGCCGCATGATCTACTTGAGCCCTTAAAATTACATACAATAATGCCGAAAATGCCAATCCACATACCAAACTGATCACAAAGCTTGTAACACGATTGTCTTTCACGTTGCAAGCGCTGTCCCAAACTCCATTCTTAACGATCAAAAACAGATATGCGCCTCCTCCAACAAGAAGAATGACTGTTTCTCCGATCGTAATCATGATATTTTTTGTGATCAATATTTGTACCACAATGGCTATCACCGCCGTGGCAAAAACTGCTCCAAAAGCAATATTACCCGCCTTTGTTACCTGAAGATTTTTCATTTGGTTATAATCTGCTACTTTTAATAATGTTCCTTTTAATTCATCATTCATTGTCTCGCTTTTCCTTTCTCCGTCTAAAATTTCTTCAATCTCTACTCCATAAAAATCTGACATTTCAATGAGAATACTTAAGTCCGGCATATTAACTCCAGTTTCCCATCTGGATATCGTTCGGTCAGATACATTAAAACGATCTGCCAACTGTCCTTGTGTAAGTTCTTTTTCTTTTCTGAGTTTCTGTAAAAAAGAACCTATCTTTTTTTGATCCATTGACGCACCTCCTTTCTACAAAAAGAATAGCTCAATTTCTAATAAAATAACACGACACAAAGCGAGGAATGCCCTGTTTTTTCTAATCAGACAATATTTGTCGGTTAAATTAAGCCTCCAATGTTAAATAGGTCAACAATGTATTCGCCTGTGGTTTACGCCCTGTATTTGCGAAGCCAACCTTTTAAACAGTTATTTCGATCTGATTTCCCTCAATCGCCACAACGCAGCTCTCATAATATCCGTCACCGGTCATTCTGGGTCCGCTAAGAATTTCATATCCATCTTTCCTCATCTGCTCCGTCAGCAAATCAACTTTTTCTTTGCTCCCTACACTAAATGCAATATGTATAAAACCTGTTCTTTGACGTGATTTATCAGCATCATCCATATTAGGTTGATTCATAATCTCTAATCTTGCTCCATCTCCAAATGTCAAAAAATATGATCTGAAACCCGTCTTTTCATTATGATACAGATTGTTTGATACCGCGCCCATATACTGTTCAAAAAACTTCCTTGCATTCTCCAGATCATTCACATACATAGCAATATGTTCTATCTTCATCTAAGCACTCCTTATTTCCTTGCTACTTTACAATGCATGTCTACTTATTTTATAATGACAAATCAAGTTACAAGACAACAAAACTACCCATTTTGCACTTCTAATACAAATCTTCCGCTTATGTGCTCAAATCCATTTTTCTTATAATATTCAATCAGGTTTTCATTTTCTGCAATCACAATAATATATAAATAATCTCTGTACTTTTCTCTGATTTGTTTTAACAATTCCCCACCTATACCAAGTCCCTGATATTCCGGATTGACGCACAGATAGTGGATATAGGCAGTTAATTCTCCGTCATCTATGACATTGATCAATCCGACCAGCTTATCGCCTGCCCAGGCTGTAATTACCGTTTCGCAGTTGTCCAAAGCCCTCTTTAATCTTTCCGGATATTTTCCGGAAATCCAGTCTACAGACAAAAATAACTCCCTCACATCATCTGTAGAATAACTATTATCTCTTTTATAAATAATCTCCATAACATCTCCTCTGTGAATACACTTTTTGTCACACTGTTTCCTTTTTTCAAATGATAAAATCATTTCACAACTATAATTTTTCTTTCCATTCTGCTTCTCTAAAACCGACAAGCACAGCATCCTCACTAACGATCAGGGGACGTTTCACAAGCATTCCATTTGTAGCCAGGAGTTTTAACTGTTCTTCTTCACTCATAGCAGGCAGCTTGTCCTTAAGATTCATTTCTTTATAAAGCAGCCCACTGGTATTGAAGAATTTCTTCAGTGGAAGTCCACTTTTCTGATACCATTTCTTTAATTCATCATAAGAAGGACGATCCTCCACTATATGACGCTCTGTATATTCTTTATTGTTCTCATCCAACCATTTCTTGGCCTTCTGGCAGGTTGAACATTTCGGATAACTAATAAATAACATTTCTTCATCTCCTATCATATAAAAATTCAATTATGTGATCATTTTATTCTCATTTATCGTAATTTGCAAATCATTATATATTCTTCTTCGGTCTCGTCAATCACCTCAAATCCTATTTTTTTATACATCTTAACTGCATAGTTTGCTTTCTGTACAGACAGGGAGGTCTGCTGATATCCTTTCTCTTTTAGGAATTGCAGCATAGTCTTCATAAGCGCCGTACCAATCCCTAAGTTCCTGTACTCTTCATAAAGAGATATAGCAAATGACGGCGTTGCATCATCAATGTGCCCATAGTCATTCATGATACGCACCCATACCGCACCCACAATCTTTTCATTTGTTTCGGCAACGAAACACCAATCATCCGCTTTGCCAAAATCAGCAATGTACACTTGCAGTTCTGGCTGTCGGATAATAGACTTTTGCGGCTTTTCCATTCCTTCAGGAATAAAAATTGCTTCATACAGAAAATCAGATAGTATTGGATACTCACATTCTCTGATTTCCCGAATTTGATAGTCCATATCTCTTACTCTCCACTCAAACCACTGTCACACAAAACGCTTCTCGTTAGCATGGGCATAATATATGACTTTCGGATGATAACTCATAACAAGTTTCCAGTCACTTTGTAAAGAAGCATTTTCCTCATAAGCATCAAGGTATTCCACCGGTTCTAAATCGCCTACTATACATTCTCCATTATCTAAAATTACAGAGATGCTGTCCTTACTATGGCTTGCAGTCGGAATTATTTCCCCCGCGATCCCCATGTTAGCAAGAAACTCCCTACTTTCCCTAAGCGTAATTATGACAGCACTCTTTTCATCAATAGGCTCATATGACAAATGTTTTTCCCGCTTAAATATTTCATCAGCAAAATGCACATATTTATATTGAATATCAAGGAGCAACAATTTTATTCCCAATTTTGTCAGCTCTCTAACAAGTCCGATATGGTCCGGATTATAATGCGTTGCCAGAACATAGGTAATATCGTCTATTGATATCTGATTTTTCTTTAGCGCTTTATAAAAAGCTGACAGCGTTCCTGCGTAATCCGTATCAATCAATATTCCGCCGTTTACTCCACGAACAAAATATGTATTTGTATTCCCATATTTTAATTTTGTTACCATAGCATTCTCTTTTCATTCCATGCATCTGTGAAACTTACAAATAATCCATTTAGATATTTTCTACCATCATTTCCTTACACAGCCATTCTTCGCCTAAAATATGATATTTCTCGGGCGTATCAAGAGCCACGTCCTTAAACCCAACTGCTTTATAACAATAATAAGCAGCAAGATTGTTTTCAAAGACGCCCAGTGACGCCCTCTTTGCTCCATATATTTCAAATACAAACTTTAGGCCTAATTGAAGCATTGCTTTTCCATAGCCTTTCCCACGTTTGTCAGGATTTATAATAACAAATCCAAAACGCAGCTCATCCAATGATTCATTGGGATTTCTTAATGTAAAAAATCCAACGATACCAGATTCATCAAATGCAGTAAATGGCATCAAATCTTCAACAAAGCCAAATTCTTTTTCTGTAATAGGGTAATTACCAAGCACACCCGCTGTCCACTGATAAAATGCTTTTTCATCTTGACTCCATGATATTATGGTACTTGCGTCTGTAGCTTTATATGGTCTTATTCTAATCATATTAATCCTCCATGTCAGAGCAGCTTGCTGCGATGACACGCGATGAGAAATCCGCGCAGGCGGTTTCTCATCTGCGATCAAAGCAATTTGAGGCTCTGACTCAAATTGCCGATTGAAAAATAAGATATCAATCTTATTTTTCAATCTAAATCCTCTTTTAGTAAAGAATACATCTTCATATCAATAACTTTACCATTCTTGACAGCATTGTTTCTCAACGTACCCTCATATTGAAAACCTGCTTTTTCGAGCACTCTGCAAGATGCAGCGTTATACGCATAGGGCTCTGCATAAATGCGGATAATATCGCTTTTGCTAAAAACGTACTCACAAATTTGCTTTACTGCTTCGGTCATAATCCCCTTGCCCCAATATTCTTCTGCAATATAATATCCAAGCTCTGCCGTCTGCCGATGAATGTTTCGTTGACGAAAAACACCAATGCTGCCAATCACTTTGCCGTCTACTGTAATAGCAAATGCAAAAGTATCATTTTCATCTGCTGAAAGCATAGCAGAAATAAAATCCGCCCCGTCTTCCTCTGTGTAAGGATATGGCAATCCGTCCCGAAGATTATCCTGTATTTTTTTATTTGAAAGAGCTATGGACAAATCCCTTGCGTCTGATAACTCCCATTTCCTTATACTGCAAATCATTTCTCTCCTGCCTCCCCGATAACTATGGATTTCTTCCTTTGTATCAATAGTTTTATGCCTAATAGAAACACAAAACCGCCAAGTAATACAAAGAATAGCCATACAACATTCCAATATGCTGAATTTATATCAAACATCCATAACAAAAGCCTATTCCAAAATTCTAATCCAACTGCAATAGCAAATAAATCGAATAACACATAGATCCCACCAAATAAATAAATCCATCTCCACCAGTAGTTGTTATGCCAGTTTAGGACAAAAGTAATTACTCCCAGAATACATAGTATAGCTAATAACCCCATCAATGCAAAATAGAATAAGCCCTTATTTTCTAATATTCCCATCCAAAACCCGGCATAAGAATTTCGGTCTATTAAGCCCCATATTCTATGTAAATGAAATAAACCAAAAGCCATGAAAAACCATGGCTCCCATATTAATATTTTCTTTTTCAATCTATTCTCCTCCAAATATGATTTCGGCTACATTTTTAAGTTACCATAAACATGGCTAAAATGAATGATCTCAAATAATATACCTGTAATCAATAATAACCAGTTTTCTCGCCACAAGCCAATGAAGACATAATATAACGGGGGCAGCATAACAATAAAAAACATCATTATGCCTATTGTTTGATGACCACTAAAATATATTCCCCATCCAACAAAATTCAACAGCAAAACAAATACTGCTAAAAAAAATCCGATCTTGCATAATCCGTTTCCAACATTAAAGAAGGTGACTTTTTCTTGAACTATGAATGTCATTATTATAATACATAATACCCCTATCACCTTTTCAAATATATTTAATATCGCTGATGACTCCTGCATATTCATAATAGGATTATTTTCTAATTTAAAAAGCGGCATTACCATATAAGGAATTTCTTGTAACGCAAACAAAACAAGTCCTAATATCCAAAATCCTATATATTGATCTCCTAAAACCTTAACCCATTTTACCATCATGATCCCCTACACAAACATCGATTTCTTGTTCTTTCCAATTCCGCCATAAGCAGGAATTTGAAATCTTAATTGTAATATTTGTCTATTCCACCGAACCCGATAATCAATTTCCCGTCGTGAGTCTTTTTAATAAAATTTTCAAGTCGTTTTTTAAATTCAACAGGGCGTTTCCTTGCCGCATCGATGTAAGCTATACGAATGCGCTTGTATGGCTCGGCTAATTGCTGATAATTCCCCCATGCAACAGGATCCGCTTGTATGGTATCAATTATATCCTTAGGGAAAACATACGGCGCAGAAATGACGGGCAATACGCCATCTCTCACACTTGGATGGATCATTTCGCGCTCGTCAAGCCAAATCAGCCGTTCAATATTGGGGCGTGAATACGGACTGCCCTTTTTTCTCGGAGTGAACCGCTGTGCGCGATGTGTTGAATCAATATGTTTTATGGTGCTGTCAATCCAGCCAAAACAAAGCGCCTCTTCCACCGCATCGTTATATGAAAGCGCTTTGTCCCCCGATCCCTTCATCGGAAAAACGAACCATACTTCCTTTTCCGTTTCAAAATGTTCGAAAAGCCACTTTCGCCATATTCCCCGTTCACTTGTATAAAATACTTTCATTTTTAGCCCCACAAATTCCGATTTGTAAATTTGATTATATCACTTCAACTACCCATATACCACCATAAAATATAGGGCATAGCAGCCCGCCACACCCTATATTTCTTATCGTTCCAACAATGTTTTATTTTCTGTTTCCACCCTTCCAAATCATTTTGACAGGATGATTTTCTAGGCTTTATATTATACGCGAGGAATTTAGAGCTTTTTAGTAAAACAAATAATTCTATTTGCTTCTGTAAAATTCATAGCCATATGGAATTGGAAACTATTGTCATTATGGATTTCACAATCACTGGCAAATTCTTTGCAGCCTTTTTCTTTTGCCCACCTCTCGCACTCATTTAGCAACGCTTTGGCATAGCCCCTATTGCGATAGTTTTCCATAATAAAAATTCCTTCTAAGTATCCAACAGGAGTTGTTTCGGTTCCTTCAACATAATCATGCCTTAATTGGCACTGTGCAAAACCGACAGGAATATCGTTTTCATACTTTAAAAATATCTGAGCATCCTCTTGGGAAAGGAGTTCTGAAAACTCATGGACTAAATCATCGACAGAATTGTCATTCCACAGCAAGACTGCTAATTTAGCTATATTCCGTATATCACTTTTTGAGGCTTTCCGTATCATCGTTCTCCATCCAACCTTAAATTTATGGATTTTATTATATCATTTCGTCCCTCCATTTTCCACTATAGAATATAGGGCGGCAGCGTAAATTACTGTAGGAATATATTTGTCAAAACACAAGAAACGACTTTTATTTTGACAAATATCATGCTACAATAATCGGAAAACTATAACAACTATTTAGTCAAAGGAAATCGGGGTGCGTAAATGGCAACAATATTTCAGAGAACAGAAATTTCAGAACCGGCTTTGTTCAGTCCGTCCGACACAACAAAAAGAATCGAGAATTTCCCGGAAATTTGTATTTCTACGTTTTCCGACAATATCATTCAAAAATTTTCTTCTTTGGATAATGTAGAAAAAATAGCAGAGCTCTGCTCTGCAAGCGGCGCATTACCTATTTACAAAATCAACTACAAGAATACAGCGATTGCTTTTTACCGTTCTATGGTAGGCGCACCCGCTTGCGTTGCATGTTTTGAAGAAATCATTGCTATGGGAGCTAAAAAGTTTGTTTTGTTCGGCTCTTGCGGAGTATTGGACGATGATAAGGTGAAAGACAACATTATTATCCCTGTTTCCGCTGTCCGTGATGAAGGTACAAGTTATCATTATATAGCACCCTCGCCGGAAATTGAAGCAGACGCACATTCCATACAAATATTAGAAAATGTTTTAACAAATTGCGGCTACTCCTTTGTAAAAGGCAAAACATGGACTTCGGACGCCATTTACAGGGAAACACTCTCCGCCATCGGAGAACGCCGACAAGAAGGCTGTCTTGCCGTAGAAATGGAATGTGCTTCTATGCTGGCAGCCTCAAAATACAGGCACATTCCTTTTATTCAATTTTTATATGGAGCGGATAACCTCAGTTCCGAAACATGGGAAATCAGAGATTTAATGTCTTATGGTCTTACCAATGCAGAAAAGTATATGGTACTTGCCTTTGAATGCGGACTTGCCATGTAAAAAGGTAGGCAAGACCATTATAGTAAATACAGCAACTACTCCCTCTATAAGACTTACTATAAAAGAACTAAACTTAATCGACTTTGCATATATTTATAGGAGACAGCAAATGGTATACGAAATTATAGACACGCGCAATGTGTCATCACTATTTGACAAATGGGAGGAAACTCTTATCTTGTCTTGCTTGCAGGGGGTTATGGGAAAATCTATGCAGATGATTTGAATAACCCAACCGCAGCAATGGCTATGATCGGAGACTTTACCTTTTTTGCCGGAAAACCAAATATAGAATTAGTATCATATAAGCCTGACTGGTGTATTCAAAACTTTATGATTATGATTCCCCAAAACGAATCTTGGAAAAATAAAATTATAGATATTTATGAAAATAAGCTAAAATTTTTTAAGACATATGTACTTGGCATTTTCTCTTAGTCAATATTTGTATCATTCCAAAAATCTTTAATATCCCCTTTTTCTAATTGTTCGACCTTCACTTTAGCGCGTCTATTACTCCAAATTGCCAGTTTCACAACAATTGCTATTAATATTACAAACCCTAATCCAATACTAACTTCAAACTTATGTGATATAACAAACTTTACGATCCAAATTGCACCATATGTAATAGCCCAAATAACAACAAAACAACATGTTCGTATTATCCAGTGAAAAAATGAACCAACTGCTTTCCCTGAGATAAAGTCTCCATGATACAAACCTCCTACTATATCGTACGCAATCAAATATGCAATATATTCGATTACTCCTAATATAATCCATTCATAGTACCATTCGATAGGTAAGCCTAATGGCTCCGTTACTAAATCAAATATAAACTTAAACATTTGACTCCTTTCTTTTTTCATTCTTGTAAAGAAATTTCCCAATGAGTCTATAATTTGACATAATTAATAGTCAAACCAATAATCCAGCCATTCCATGAAGTCATAGATAATATTTCTTAATAAAAACTATCACTACGACACATTCAAAAAACACCGTATTCAACATTAAGCAGCATTTGTTTCTATTTTGTACTGTTATAAAATATGTATTTTTAATTAAATTCAAAAAAATTCTATAAACCGAACATTTTTAAAAGACTATTGCCATTGTATAACAC
>CAMWHY010000022.1 GCA_947174185.1 uncultured Lachnospiraceae bacterium
TGTGCTTCGGACATTTCTGTGACATTTGAGTTTTATAATCGCTCTATCAACGGGCGAACAGCCCCGAAAGGAGCATTTGAATATGAGTGTTTTACAAACGATTGACCTTAAAAAGTATTATGGCACCGAGCCAAACATTACCCGTGCCCTGGATGGTGTCAACTTCTCTGTGGAGCAGGGCGAGTTTGTGGCTGTGGTAGGAACCTCTGGCAGCGGTAAATCTACTCTGCTTCATATGATGGGCGGACTTGATACCCCTACCTCTGGCAGCGTCATTGTCCGCGGGGATGAACTGGCGAAAAAGAACGATGAAGAACTGACTATCTTTCGCCGCCGCAATATCGGTTTTATTTTCCAGAACTACAATCTGATGCCGATTTTGAATGTCTATGAAAACATTGTCCTGCCTGTGGAGCTGGATGGTGATACGGTAGATCAGAAATTTATGGACGAGGTTGTGCAGATGTTGGTCTTAGAGGACAAGCTAAAGAATATGCCTAACAACCTCTCCGGCGGCCAGCAACAGCGTGTCGCTATTGCCCGCGCTCTGATTACCAAACCGGCCATCGTTCTGGCCGACGAGCCGACTGGCAATCTGGACAGTAAGACCAGCGCCGATGTAATGGGTCTTCTGAAACGTACCAGCGGAGAATTTAACCAGACCATCGTAATGATTACTCATAATAACGAGATTGCCCAACTTGCCGACCGCATTGTGCGGATTGAGGATGGCAAAATCATAGGGTAAGGAGGTGACGGACTATGACTTGGCCTTTTGAAAATGATACAAGTGCCATCGAAAAGAAACTGGCAACAAGGAGCATCAAGACAGATAATCGGCGCAATCTGTTTATGATTTTGACCATTGCTTTGGCAGTAGCCCTCATGTCTGCTATTTTCTGTGCGGCGGCTGCCAGTGACCGAGCTTTAGAGGACGATATTCGCGGCCAGTATCAGGCGGTTGTGGTGAATTGCGACTGGGATATGATTAAAAAGCTGTCGAATTGTCCAGAGGTGGAGAGTTGGGGACTGTCGCAGAATTACGGTTCGGTTCGCTACGGTGACAGCGTCCTGACGGTGGAGTATGCTGATGCCGGCTGGATGGAACTGGGAAAAAAGCCGCCCTTCATAGGCACACTTCCCCAGGCTGCTAATGATATTTTGGTGGAGCGGGCGTTCCTGGAGTATTTTGAAATTCCCGTAGAGATCGGACAAACTATTGAAGCTGATCTTGGAAACGGCAAGCAGGTCTACGACATTAGCGGTATTATAGATGTAGAAAATGACTCCCGTATGTTTCAACTCTATGTGCCCGAGGCTTTTGTAGAGAAGATGGCTGAAGGAGAACCACTATTTGAGTTCCGGTTTCGCTATACAGGTGCTGACACTATGGAGTTGGAACAGCTCAAAACTGATATTGCCGCATTTCTGACGGCAAACGGTGTAATAGAGAATTGTCTTTTTTACAGCTCCAATTACTTCGATATGCAGGGCTTTAAGAGCGGAACTATGAAATACTATATTCCGGTGGCACTTCTGCTGCTGGTTGCCTGTGCGGTGGTCATTTACAGTATATTTTTTATTTCCGTTAGGGGCAAAATGCGGGAATATGGACGTATGAAGGTCATCGGCGCAACACCGAAGCAGATTCGTCGGATTGTGCAGCGAGAGGGTTTGCTTCTGTCGGCTTGCGGAATTCCTCTGGGTCTGCTGATTGGTGGGAGTATTGGCTTTGCCATCAATACGGCGCACTGGAGTTGGATGGGAAATCTGCCCTACCTGCTGGCAACAGCAGTGGTCTGTGTCCTGACTGTGCTCTTGTCAATCCACGCACCCGTCCGCATGGCGGCGAGGGTGTCCCCCATCGAAGCAGTACGTTCCAGCGGCTATGAAACCGGGGTCGACCGAAAAGATCAGAAAAACCACCATATCACCCTATCCGCTTTGGCACGGATGAATTTCCAGAGGAGTCGGAAAAAGACAATCATCACACTGACCTCCTTAGGACTGACTGGAGTGTTTTTGGTAGCAGTGGCAACAGTATTCAATTCCATTAGCCCCGAAAAAATGGCGATTGAATCAATGGGTGACCACTGTAACTATGAAGTCAGTTGGATAAATTCGGGAGGAGCGGAAGGGTTCCCGGATATTGCAAGGGAAAACCCGTTGACGGAAGAACTGCGGCAAGAGCTTCTGACTCTGGACGGAGTGGAATCTATCACCCCCCATGAGGCAACCTTTGCAAAGGTCACATTCCCCGACGGAACAGAGCCCTTGGAATTCCTTGTACTGGACCGCACAGGGATGGAAATGTGGCTACCGGACGAAAACATGGAGAAAGGTAGCGCAGATTATGAGGAACTTGTTGCAAATGATGGTGTCATTGTAACAGATTCAAGTGAGCAACTTTTAAGTATGCTTTATGGCTATACTCCGACCATCGGAGATGTGTTGACTTTTGAAACGATGGACGGCAATACCATGCAGGTAACAGTTATGGGAATTGCCAAACCGGAAGTGACAAGCGGTACTGGTGCATGGGGGTTGTTTACCCTTACGGAAGAACTAGCCCATAAACTCTACCCGGACATTAAGAATATAGAGGCTGTTTGGAACATACACACATCAGATGATTCGGATGTGTTAAGAGCGTCCATTTTTGACTTGCTGGAAAACCCGATTCTAACAATCTCATCCAGGGCAGACCTTGCTGCTTTTCTGAAATCGCAGTTGAACCTTATGAAACAGGGAGTTTATCTGCTACTGGCTTTCCTGTTCGTGTTTTCTGTTGTAAATCTGGTCAACACTCTAATGACCAATCTGCTGGCCAGACAGCAGGAGCTTGGAATTTTGCAGTCTGTGGGCATGACAGGAAAACAGGTATCCCGTATGCTGATTGCGGAGTGCCTATGGTATGTGGGAGTCACGGTTATTATATCCGTCGGCATTGGCGGAATTTTGGGAGCCGTTGCAGACTATATGATCAGCAGCTTCAAAATTTTGGGGAAATTGTCCTATACATTCCCTTTGATTGAAACGGCAGCTTTTGTTTTGGCATTGCTGGCAGTGACCGTGGTTTTCTCTGTATTTGCTGTGCGATATTCCAACTGCCTTTCTCTTGTGGAGCGGATCAAGACAATGGAGTAATGAGTGGGCGGCGGCTTTTGGCTATTCTGCTTCCTTTTTGTCCATTTTTCGAGATAAATTTTTGAAATGTCCGTTGCTGGGCAGACAGTTCTTTGCGCTCAATTTGTAAATCCGATAACCAGCAGAGGTATATAAGCCGTTGTTTCTTTTTGCTCTTAGATAGGAATAACGACTGAACGCTGATAGACACGGCGGCTAACAGGAGGTAGCCGCCATGCTGCAAGAACAGTATCGACATAATCTGACAAGGACTTTCCAATTAAAAAAAGCTATGCCCTAAAATCGGAGCTTTGCGGCTATGAAGATGAATTCACAAATCACGTAAATACTTCTGTTAATTCCTATGCGCTCGTCCGCTATTTGCGGATGGGCGCATTTTGTATTTGCTCTCAAAAAATTTTCAAAAAAATCCGTGCAATAGTTGGCGTCTGTCCGGCGCGTGTTGAAGAACCGCAAGGAAGCGAAAGCGACTACTATTGACGGTTACAGCAATTTCTTTTTCCTCAACCGGGACGGTTGCCCGAAAACGAATGTGAACTATGCTACAATGTTCCGGGGGCTTGCAAAGAAGTATAACAAGTGCCACGAGGAAGCGTTACCGAAAGTAATGACACCCCACACCCTGCGCCATACGTTCTGCACCAACTTAGCCAATGCCGGAATGAACCCGAAAGCGTTGCAGTATATCATGGGACACTCCAATATCACTATGACGCTGAACTACTACGCACACGCGACATTCGCTTCCGCAAAGGCTGAAATGGAAAGGCTGATTGCAGCATAGCCGCAGACGGATTTACTACTTCTTTTACTACCATTGAGAGGGAAAACCTAAAAGGTTTTGAGAGTATATGAGAACTTCTAAAGAGATAATCTAAATTCACCCATAATTTTTTGTATAAAAAGTTATATAATTTTTAAAGAAATATTATCTGGGAAGAAATACGGAAAAGCAGCTTCCCTCTCCGGGATGGGAGGTTACTTTGATATAGCCGTTTTGTTCACTTATGATTTTCCTTGCAAGATAAAGTCCGATGCCGACACCGTCAAAGTTTTTTACATTTTCCGACCGGAAAAAGCGGGTAAAGATTTTAGGGAGTTCTTCTTCTGATATGCCGATACCGGTATCCGCAATATCAATACGGGTAAAGATTTCATATTCCGTAACCGAAATGGTGAGTCCGCCCTGTTCTGTATATTTGACGGCGTTATCCACAATATTACCGATTGCTTCGGCAGTCCATTTGGTATCTAAAACAGCGTAAGCGTCCGTATCTGACATATGCAGTGTCAGCCCCTTTGCTTCCGCCTTAGGAAGATACTGGTTGTATATTGTCAAAAGAATGGGCTGTATTGCTTCTTTTGATGGTGATAAGGATATAATGCCGTTTTCCAGCCGGGACAGCTTGACTAAGGAATCAATCAGGAAGCGAAGCTTTTCGGTCTGGTTGTAAAGAGCGTCCACGTTACTGCGGGCGTTATCCGGCATTTCTTCTTCCCGAAGCAGCTCGCTATAAAGAAGAAGGTTGGCAATAGGCGTTTTTGTCTGATGGGAAATATCTGCAATTAATGTTTTGATTTTGTCTTTTTCCGCCGCCGTTTTTCTTGCGGAAACTGCGGATGCAGACAGATAATGGGCGAATCTGGTTTCCAGCCGGGACAGCCGTCTTTCGTCAAAAATTTCTTCCGAAAATGATCCATCCATAACGGAGTCCAGCATCTTTTCTAAGGTATCCAGAGTTTTTTTGGTGCGGTAATAGTTACAGCATACGATAATGACTGCAGTCGGCAGAGATAATGCGGCAGCCAGCCATAGGATATCACTCATATTTATAAATTATGCTCCTTTCCATCATTCCATCTTTCGGTCATGTCGATCTTCCGCTTGCCCGGTATTCATGTGGTTTATACGATCCATCGGTAGCCGATGCCATAGACTGTCTTGATATCATCATGGGCTCCCAGTTTATCCCGCAGCCGTTTTATCGTAACCGAGAGGGTGCTTTCGTCAATATATATAGAAGGGTCCGACCAGATGTGGTCAATCAGATAATTCCTATTTAAGGTGTTTCCACGATTCTCTATTAACAGGTGAAGAAGTTTCTGTTCCGTTTTGCTTAGTTCCACGTCGATGCCATTTACAGTAAAGCGCATATGGGAAAAATCGAAGGTAAAGCGATCTGTATGGAATATATTTTCTCCGGTGGGGCACTGCTTTTTTCGCAGCTGGGTATTGACTCTTGCCCGGAGAACGGATAAGGAAAAGGGTTTGGTGATATAGTCGTCTGCGCCCTGCTCAAGTCCTTCTACAATATCCATATCGGTATCATTGGCAGTCAATAGAATGACCGGAACGAGGGGATGCTCCTTCTTGATCTGTCGGAGCAGGTCGAGACCGCTTCCATCGGGCAGGGTAACATCCAGCAGTACAAGCGCAGGATATCCAATCAAAAGCTGTTCTTTGGCGGAATGAATATTCTGGCAGGATACGATCTGCCGGTGATCTGTTTTTAACGCCATACATAAGCCATGGTTTAGTTCTTTATCGTCTTCTACGATCATAATCTGTTCCATATTATTTTTCACACTGATCCTCCATGTCAGAACAGTTTTCCTGCAATGTCCCGCGATGAGAAATTTACGAATTTATTATAATACCTGCCCTGTAAGATGGCAATGGTAATAAAATATGCAAATGCACAAAAATTAGTAATAAGTATTGAGTGGCAAAATTTTTTGTGCTAAAATCTGTGTAAATACACATCGCATGTCATCGCAGCAAGCTGCTCTGACATGGAGGATTAGTGTGAGAAGGGTATGGTTATAGTATGAAAATCAGGCCTGCAAAACAAGACGAATGGGAGTCCGCCATGGCGCTGGCATGGAGGACTTTTTTGCGTTTTGAAGCTTCGGACTATACGCCGCAGGGAGTTGACAGTTTTCTGGATTTTATTTCGGATACCACGCTGAACCGGATGTTTATTATGGGTAATTACCAGCTTTTTGTGGCGGTGGAAAAGGTTTGGCAAACATACGGTGTCAGACCTGATAGAAAAAGTCCTGTGGAGAACAGCGGGAAGGACGGTACGATCATCAGGGAAGAGGAGAAGATCATAGGTCTCATCTCTCTGCGTGAAGGGAATCATATTTCTTTGCTCTTTGTGGATGAAAAATATCATAAACAAGGGATCGGCAGGGCACTATTGAACTATGCGGCAAGGTATCTTTATGAAGAGAAGGAACGGATATTCTGTACAGTCAATGCAGCTCCGTATGCCGTAGAATTTTATAAAAAGATTGGATTTCACGCCGTAAAACCGGAAGAAAGCAAGGATGGGATCAGATTTACCCCAATGGTATGGTATTTCAAGTGATAAAGCGAGACAGAATATTGCATGGCTGAAAAGGATTCGTCAATTTATACATAAAAAATAAAAAAGCATTGTCATCTTGACGAAAGAAAAGTTCGGTATGGGAATTAATTAGTATTTCTCACAAGGAAAAACTAAATTTTTTGTTAAGTACACAATAGAAATTTTATCAGAAAAATCCTATACTTATACTTAAGTGCGAGATATTCGTACATAGCATAATTCATTAAATTAGGAGGCAGGAAAATGGCAAGTTTATCATTGAAAAACATTTGCAAGGTTTATTCTAACGGATTTGAAGCTGTAAAGAACTTCAACCTTGAGATTGCGGATCAGGAGTTCATCATCTTCGTTGGACCTTCCGGATGTGGTAAGTCAACAACACTTCGTATGATTGCAGGTCTGGAGGATATCAGCTCCGGTGAATTAAGAATCGGTGACAGATTGGTAAATGACGTAGAGCCTAAGGATAGAGATATCGCAATGGTATTCCAGAACTACGCATTGTATCCTCATATGTCAGTTTATGATAATATGGCGTTCGGTCTTAAGTTAAGAAAGGTTCCTTCTGACGAGATCGATAAGATGGTTAAGGAAGCAGCTAAGATTCTGGATCTGGTTTCCCTGCTTGACCGTAAGCCGAAGGCTCTTTCCGGTGGTCAGAGACAGCGAGTTGCCATGGGTCGTGCGATCGTTCGTAATCCTAAGGTATTCCTTATGGACGAGCCTCTTTCCAACTTGGATGCAAAACTTCGTGTACAGATGCGTATCGAGATCGCTAAGCTTCACCAGAGACTTGGCACTACCATCATCTATGTAACACATGACCAGACAGAGGCTATGACGCTGGGAACCAGAATCGTAGTTATGAAGGACGGTATTGTACAGCAGGTAGATACACCGCAGAACCTTTACGAGAAACCGCAGAACCTGTTCGTAGCAGGATTCATGGGATCACCGCAGATGAACTTCCTGGATGCAGTTGTAGAAGTTCAGGGTGAAGTTGCATACTTAAAGATTGCTGACCGTTCCATTCCTCTTCCTCCGGCTAAGTCCAAGAAGCTGATCGACGGCGGTTATGACGGTCAGACCGTTACATTTGGTATCCGTCCGGAAGATGTATATGACAGTGAGATGATGGTTGAGGCATCTCCGCTCAGCGTATTTGAATCAACAATCAAGGTTTATGAGCTTCTTGGTGCAGAAGTTTATCTGTACTTCGATCTGGAAGGCTTCCCGATGACAGCAAGGGTTGATCCGAGAACAACGGCAAGACCTGGTGATGTTGTTAAGTTTGCATTTGATGTTGATAAGATTCATGTATTCGACAAGGATACAGAAGTTGTAATTACCAACTAGGTTTCAGACTTTTGTTCTATAAAATGCGCCTGTTTACGCAGGCGCATTTTTTGATAGATAATACTGTATTAAATGAGAATATATGGTATAATATACGCGAAAGCAATAACAGTGCGCGAATGAATGAAATCATATGCCGTCGGAAGCTTGCTTACAGGCGGCATATGATTTCATGAGTGAGCATAGGGCGAAGCCCGTGAGCGAGATGAAGCAAAGCGGAATCGAGCTTAGCACTGTGAACTTATGATACAATAAATCAGAGCTATGCACCGATATTACAAAAAGGATAGAAATGGGGGAGGATTCAGATGGAGGGGCTAGTAAATTTAATGGAGCAGACGGTGCTTGAGAAAATCGATCAGTTGTGGGCGGATCGAGATTGCTGCAAGTGTGAAAAATGCCGCTTAGATGTGGCGGCGTATGCATTAAACCGACTGCCGGCACAATATGTGCGCTCCTTAAAAGGAAATGTGTTTTATCGTTTTGAATCCAATCAGATACAAAGAGACATAGAAGTCACGGTAGAAGTCAGCAAGGGGATGGAGATCGTGGGGAATGCACCGCACCTTTAAACGACCATATAGATAGATTAAATCGGGCGGAGGAAAGACATGTTATCATCAAAGATTATACAAAGCAGCATTAATGATCTTAAAAAAATTACAAAAGCGGATTTTTGCGTAACGGATGAAAACGGCAGGGAATTGGTGACGACATTTGAATATCTGGATTTGCCGCAGGATATGATCATGGGATTTGCCGCATCGCCGGCGGACAGCCAGAATATATCAGGATACCATCTTTTGAAGATCATAGATGAAGATGGCATCGTCTATGTTCTTATTGTTTATGGCAATGGAAACGATGGATATGTGCTGGGGCGCATTGCAGTCAGCGAGATTACACATCTGATGTCGGCATATAAGGAACGGGTTGATTATAATGGATTTTACCAAAACCTGTTGATGGATAATCTTCTGACTGTGGATATTTATAATAAAGCCAATAAATTAAATATCCGCGCCATGCTTGACCGTGTGATCTATCTGATTGAGATTGAAAGCGAGCTGACGGAATCATGCCGAGAACTGCTGCGCAATCTCTTCTCCGAAAATGCGGACGATTTTGTGACCGCAGTAGATGAAAAAAATCTGATTCTGATTAAATCTCTCCCGGAGGAGAAGGATAAGGAGCGGCTTGATGAGATTGGCAGGCAGATTGCCAGCACGGTCAATACGGAGCTGATGGTGAAGGTCAGGGTAGCGTATGGCACGGTCGTAAAGGAATTGAAGGATCTTTCCAGATCTTATAAGGAAGCAAAAGTGGCGCTGGAGGTTGCGGGAATTTTTGATCAGGGCAATGAGATTGCGGCATATGCGTCTCTTGGGATCGGACGCCTGATCCACCAGCTCCCGATCTCGCTGTGTGAAATGTATCTGCATGAGATCTTTGCGGATAAGGATATCCTGAACCTAAGCGAAGAAGAACTGGGAACCATCAATATGTTTTTTGAAAATAATCTTAACGTTTCCGAGACGGCAAGGGAATTGTTCGTCCACCGCAATACGCTGGTCTACCGGCTGGAAAAACTGCAAAAGCATACAGGCCTGGATATTCGTAAGTTTGATGACGCATTGACTTTTAAGATTGCGTTAATGGTTGCCCGGTATATGAAATATCTCCACCAGCAGGAAGGTATATAATAAAGAAAGTAAAGTCATATTTCAACTTCATTTCTCATATACTATTTATAGGGAAACGTTGATAAAAGCGTTTCCCGTGCTTCCATAGTAGATGATCGGAGGGATGAGGTTGTTTTATTTTGATAAGAAGATATATTACATAGATTATTATGAAAATGGCAGCAGAATATCCAATGCGGGATTTATCAGTCTCACTTTTCGGGACGAAGACTGCCATGTGCATGTGGGAATCAGAAATCTTCCGGGGGTAGAGAACAGGCTGTGCCGCTGGTTTGGTCTGATCAACAGCGAACAGGTTTTTTTAGAAGAATTCCGGGTGGAAAAGGGTGAAGCCGATTTTGTAAACTGTTATAAAAGAAACAGTTTGGGAAGAACGGAAGTAGATTTTTCAGCGCTGGAGGGATTTTATTTTGCGCTTGGAAAAAGACGGTGGGGCAGTTGTTTTTTCAGAAATATAAAACAACATATGGAGCCGACCTTTCAGGAGAAGCCTGCGAAACAGACTGTGCGGACATATTCCGCGATGGTCAGTTCCGATGGCAATACGGAAAATGGGAAATATCATGATCACAATGATGATTATTCTGAAAATAACCGGTTTGACGACAGTTTTAGTGACAATTCGGAAAGTGGCGTATACGATGATGGAATCAGCGGTAATTCGGAAAGCAGCGTATATAATGATGGGCTCAACAGCAATTTAGAAAGTGACAGCTACATCGGTGCGGTCAGCGGCAATTCAGAAAGCGGCGTATACAGTGATGAGATCAACGGCAATTCAGAAAGTGACAGTTACATCGGTGCGGTCAACGGTAATTCGGAAAGTGAATTGCATAGCAGTGATTTCAAGGGTAATTCAGAGGATGCTGCGCATGGGGTTGATTACAACACCAATATAGGAGGTTTTTCAAATAATAGTGGTGATTCCGGGATAGATTCCAAAGCGCATAAGACTGTCCACAGGACGACATGGGAGGAGCTGACAGAAACACATCAGTTGGTGCATCCCTTTGAAGATCAGGGGGATTATATTAGTATCAATCCGTTTACCTTGAAATTGCTTGCGCCGGAGTACCGGAAGCTGGCTAACAACAGCTTTCTCTTGCATGGTTTCTATAATTACCGTCATCTTATCCTTGGATATTATCAGGATGAGGAGCGGCAGGGATATTATATTGGCGTGCCGGGAACCTTTGACGAGCGGGAGCAGATGGTAGCGGAGATGTTTGGATTTGAAGGATATGAACCGGCAGGCGGCGTAGGATATTATATGCGTAAAGTAGAATTTTAGGATGCCGGCATCTCTACACCGCGAAGCACAGCGGAAGGAATGGATGTTTGTGCAATCTGTAGAAACTGCTGCAATTCTTCCGTGGAAAATGTTTCCAACGTAAAGTCAACATGGAACGGAGTATTTCTGCTATCAGTTATTTTCAAAGAGGTGGTATGTGTCATGCTGCCTGGAGAAGAGGATGACATCAGCTTGCAGAGAATAAGATCGCTGTCCTCGTAGGATTGCAGATAATATTTTTCCGCTCCTTTCAGCCATGTTGCAATAGATTCCATGTCAGCATGGGTATGCAGCCCTTTGACCAGTGTTGTCCGGAATTCGTAAGCGATGCCGGAATGCATCAGAAATTCCACGGACTCCTCAATGGCTGCAATGGGAAGACCAGCAATGCCGCTGACGGCAGAATAGCCTTCTTTGGAAGATTTGATGTCCATTGCGACATAATCGATAAGATCTTCCTGATACAAGGCTTTGACTATATCCGGCCTGCTGCCGTTGGTATCCAATTTTACAAGCAATCCCAGATTTTTGACTTTTCTAAGAAAATCCGACAGATCCTTTTGCAGGGTGGGTTCTCCACCGGTGATGCATACGCCTTCCAGTATATTTTTTCTTTTTTTAATATGTTCTAAAATATCGACGCCTTGATCGTCATTAGAAGCCATCGAAAAGACAGACGCGGCGTTTGTGCCGGCATTCTCCGAAACAGTAGTATCCGGAGAGCCGGAAAGATCGTAATGCGTTCCAAGTACCAGAGAGCCATTCTGGCAGAAGGGGCAGCGGAAATTGCAGCCGCATGTAAAAACGGTACATGCAAGCTTCTCCGGATAATCTAATAAAGTCGTAGGAAGAAACCCGCCGATCCTCATGTTGATTTTCTCCTTATAATTATTTAAAATGATAGATGATTGCAATATTAGTATATCATTTTCATGAGATAACGCAAGGATTCGGTTATTTATGCTGCACCGGCGAAGGAGCAATGCCAAGTCTGACCGGAACGTAAGGAAGAAACAATGTATCATCTGACCGGAACGATACGGAGAGGGAAGGTATCTGGTTTTGGAAGATAGCAGGAGTACAAAAAGGGCTGCGAACAGACTTCTTAGAAAACAAGAGAAAGAAGCAGAAGCGGAGAGACTGCGTCTGCTGCAGGAAAAAAAGGATGAAAAATATATGCGCGAGGCTTTAAAGCTTGCGGGAAAAGCGGCGGAATTGGGTGAAGTGCCAATCGGCTGTGTGATTGTGTATCATGACAGGATCATCGGGCGGGGTTACAATAGACGTAATACGGATAAGAGCACACTTTCCCATGCGGAGATCACTGCGATCAAAAAGGCAAGTAAGGCGATCGGCGACTGGCGTTTGGAGGACTGCACGCTGTATGTGACGCTGGAACCCTGCCAGATGTGCGCCGGAGCAATCGTTCAGGCAAGAGTGACGAGAGTAGTCATGGGCTGTATGAATCCTAAGGCGGGCTGTGGAGGCTCTGTCTTAAATATATTGGAAATGCCGGAATTTAACCATCAGGTAAATGTGACGCGGGGGATTCTGGAGGAAGAATGCAGCGAGCTGTTATCCGGCTTTTTTAAATCTTTGAGAAGACATGTAAAAAACAACGCAAAATCAAATTAATTATCATAATTCCAACAACAATACCCTGAATAAGCTGGTTGAGTAAAGAGAATGTCTACTTAAAGCATTTGGATAATATATAAATGATACAGAAAAACGGATAAAAATAAATTAGGGAAATGTCCGCAGTTCATTGACAAAAAGAGGAAAAAAAGGATATACTTAAGATGCCGTGCAGCCGGGGTGGCAGCGGTGCCTTGTACCTGCAATCCGCTTTAGCAGGGGTGATGGTCTGTTGAGGGCATATGCCGGTATGGCAGCCCTATATAAGTGATGTTGAAATCTGGGTCTTGCGCAATGCGTGCCTGTGAACCGTGTCAGGGTGGGAACACAGCAGCACTAAGCGGGAATTCGTATGTGCCGCGAGGCTGCCTGGGTGGAGTTAACTGTATAGGTAGCGCATGTTGGGATTGTTCGACACAGACCGCACGGTATTAAAGGAAAGAATTTATGCCCATGGAATCGGGGCGAAGATAAAACAAATTGGTATGATTATTTTGGAAAGGGAAGAAAGGGGTAAATTATGCAGAGACAAAGAAAGACAGTGTCAGTAAGGATGTTATCAGCGCTCATGGCGATGGCGCTTTCAATTGCGATGGTTTTGCCGGCACAGGCGGCACCCGCAGATGCTGCATCTTATGCAGCGGTATTTGATTATATTTATTATGCGCAGTGTTATCCTGATCTACAGGCAGTATTTGGCAACGATGAAGCGGCGCTTCTGAATCATTTTATCACTTGTGGTATGGCGGAAGGCCGTCAGGGCAATGCGGAGTTTAACGTGCAGTATTACAAGGCAAGATATGCGGATTTGCAGGCAGTATTTGGAGATGATCTGCCGGCTTATTATATGCATTATATGACCTGTGGCAAGGCAGAGGGGCGTCAAGGCAACGGAGTTGCCGTGATTGCCGAGCTGATTCCTGCGGGCGGTGCAGAGCAGACGGTCTCTTACATTACAGGACCGGTATCCGCCGCGGCAACAGCAGCAGAATCGGAATATGCTTATCAGGTGCTTGCGATCATGAATCAGATCCGTGCCGAGAATGGACTGAGCGCTCTTACTCCGACACAGGAGCTGATGAATACGGCACAGATGCGTGCTGAGGAACTTACTGTTCATTATAATCACAACAGACCGGATGGTTCTTCCTGCTTTACGGCGTTTGCGCAGAATGGTGTCAGCTATCGCGCGGCAGCTGAGAATATCGCTGCCGGTCAGAACAATCCGCAGTACGTGATGGATTGTTGGATGAATTCTAGCGGACATCGTGCCAATATTTTAAATCCGGTTTATACCCATGTGGGTATCGGATGCTGTTACTCCAATGATTACTATGGAATATATTGGTCACAGAATTTTACCAATTAAAAATATTACTTAGAGAAAGGGAAGGTGAATCAAGATGATGAAGACGAAAAAAGTACAGTTAGCAGTGACGGCAAGAATTATGGCTGCCATGATGGCGGTTATGCTTTCCGTTTTGATGGTTCTGCCTACACAGGCAGCTGCGGCGGCAGATTATGCGGCAGTATTTGACGCAACGTATTATGCAGAGCATTATCCTGATTTAAAGGCAGTGTTCGGCACTGACGAGGCAGCGCTTCTGAATCATTTTATCACCTGTGGTATGGCGGAAGGCCGTCAGGGTAATGCAGAATTTAATGTGCAGGCATACAAGGAAGGATACAGTGATTTGCAGGCGGCATTTGGAGATGATCTGCCAGCTTATTATATGCATTATATTACCAATGGCAAAGCAGAAGGACGTACTGCAGTGGCAGCAGGACAGACATCCGGGCAGGATGATGCGAATGCAGAATCGAAAGAGGAGCTGCGTAATGGTTGGAATATCGGTATGGGATATGAATTGCTGGGATATGAAAATATGGAGCGCCAAAATGCAGGATTAAAGCTATTGGTATGGGAAGATGACCTGACGATACGTGCACAGTTGAGAGCCCGTGAACTTGCATCGAATTATTCTCATACGAGCGCAGGCGACTATACTAGGGAATGTGAGGAGAATATTGCGAGAAATCAGCAGGGCGCAGTAAGCACGATTGCTGAGTGGACCCAGAGAAACGAGAGCACGGAGAGAATGAATATTCTTCATCCGACAAACAGAC
This sequence comes from uncultured Lachnospiraceae bacterium, assembly GCA_947174185.1. GTDB lineage: Bacteria > Bacillota > Clostridia > Lachnospirales > Lachnospiraceae > NK4A136. The sequence continues at coordinate 14,637 of CAMWHY010000022.1, forward strand.
TGACGGCAATCGGCGTATATGTTGATGGTAATGGTGTAATCTATGTTGCGCAGTTGTTTACTGAAAGAGTTAAATAATTGGGAGATATTACATGAAGATAAAAATCAACCAACTGGTATTTGGAAGAATGCCTGCAATTGCCATATGTTTGCTAGTTTTCCTATTGGTGGGTATACTACCTGTACAGGCGGCTCCGGAAGAGACAGTCGATTATTCTGCGGTATTTGATGCCGATTATTACGCAGAGCAGTATCCTGACTTAAAGGAGGCATTCGGCACCGATGAGGCAGCGCTTTTGAATCATTTTGTGGTCTGTGGCATGGTGGAAGGTCGTCAGGGCAACGCGGAATTTAACGTGCAGGTATATAAGGCAGCATATGAGGATCTGCAGACAGCGTATGGAGATGATCTACCGGCTTACTATATGCATTATATCATTTGTGGTAAGGCGGAAGGGCGTACCGCGATAGAAGTTGCGTCGCCTGCAGAAAAAACGAATCTGCCGGCGCTTGTAGAACATGATCCGTATTATTGGCAGTATCTTGGAAACTGTGTGGCTGCTACAGATGTACGCAATGGCTGGGACGGCGGTATGGGATTACAGATCCTTGCATATTGTAATATAGAACGTGAAAAGGCAGGATTGAGGGGATTTGCGTGGAATGAATCCATGATTTATGCTGCACAGTACAGAGCAAGGGAGCTTGTGACGAATTACTCCTCAACAAGTGTTGGTGGTTATAATAAAGGTTATACGGAAAATATTTTATGGTATCGGGAAGATGGTTTTGATGCAATGTACGGAACGACGGGACATGGACCGGGTTGGTTTACCATAGGTTCCAGCAGGACGCATATTCTGAATAGTGATTATGGAGAAATGGGAGCGGGCGTATATATTGACGAAAATGGAGTTGCTTATTTTGTGCAGTTATTCAGGTAGAGTAGTTGCAGTAAAAGGTTGAAAGACTTGCGGGAGCGTTTGGAGGAGCACTGATCCTTCGGACGCTTTTGCAGGTTATATGTGCAAGATAGTAAATATAAAAAGGCAGATTGGCGAGGTCGGTAAAGACGGAAGGCAGGATTGCAGGAAGGAGCAGCCGCTAAGTGAGACTCTGGGTAACGGCAGGAGGTACAGGCTCTGCGTGGCATATCGCATCTATTGCGAAAAAATATTATGCGGATAAGATAACTTTATATATTAGTGATATCAATGATGCGGAATTGGTTGCATCCTCGACATTGGCCGATTTCTTTTTTAAGGTTCCGCCGGTGAAGGAGACCGGTTATGCGGAGTATATGTATGATTTACTTAGAGAGAACCAGATCGATGTGATTATTCCTTTGATTCCATGGGAGCAGAGATTTTTTGCGCCGGATCTATCAGCATTTGCTTCACTTGGGGTGAAAAGCATTGCACCTGTCAGTGTAACAGACAATATTTTAAATCATAAAAAAAATTTGTATCGTTTTTGTGTTTTGCATGATCTTCCGATCATCAGACAATATGAAAAAGAAGAATTGGAAGCGGAGCGAATCTATTTCTGCAAACCGGCAGAAGGCTTTGGAGCGATGGATGCGTGTACGATGTCGGGGCAAGAGATTCTGGAACGTTGTAAATCCGGCGCTTTTGACTGGGAACGCATGATCGTGCAGGAGTACTGCGAAGAAGATGGAAGCGTGCAGGAAGTAACGGTAGAGGCATTTTGGGATCAAAAGAAGCTTCGGACCATATGCAGAAGAAGACTGGAGAGTAAGAGCGGGGTCTGCACAAAGGCATCGGTGATGAAGCTTCCGGAGGCGGACAACGTCATACAAAAAATTGTGGAGCTGCTGGAACTGCCAATGGTATTTAATATACAATTCGTGCATCATAATGATTGCTGGAAGGTTATGGATGTAAATCTAAGACTTGCGGCAGGCACAGGATTGTCTCATGCCGCAGGATTTCAACTGATCCGTGCGCTGCTGGCGAAGCTGCTTGATCTGCCGGTGGAGGAGGACTGGTTTCAGATAGATGAAAGAATTAAGACTATCTTACGGGTATATCAGGAGATCGTGATATGATATATATACTAGATTTGGATGGTACGCTGATTGACAGTAGGGAAAGGCATTGCCGCTTGATGCAGGAGATATTGTCAGAGGCGGCGCCGGAGACTGTATCTGGGAGGGTGTCGGGGAAGCGTTTTGATCCGGCAGAATTTATGAGATACAAGGCGGACGGATATAACGGATTACGATATCTGACAGACCGTTTGGAATTGGCGGAGGATACTGCTTATCAGATCATGGCATTATGGCAGCAGCAGATTGAGGAGGAACGCTGGCTTAAGCTTGATGTGCTATATCCGGATACGTTGGTTTTTTTAAACCGACTGAAACAAAAGCATAGGAAAATATATTATCTGACGGCAAGGAAAAATAAAGAAGGATTGCTGCGGGAGCTGGAGCGGCTGAAGATCGCTGATTATGCAGCTGAGATAAAGATAGTATCACCGTCCGGTGCACGGGAAGAAAAGAAGCGGGTTGTGGAGGATTTTCTTACGAAGGCTGGAGAGGATGCAGGATCAGTCTGTATTGTTGGAGATACGGAAAATGAGTATTATCTGGCAAAGGAACTGTCACTGCCCTGTTTTCTGTTAAATCGCGGCTTTCGCTCCGAAAGGTATTGGAAGGATCGTGGGGTGGAGTCGCTATCTTCGCTTTATGAAATAGAAAAGAACTGTGTTTTATAGACGGATGCAGAATCAAGTAAGATAAAAACTGAGAATGAAAGGAAAAGCATTTCAATGGGAAAAAAGGCAAGTAAAGCGGTAGGTAATATCTATTATAATGCGAGATGCAGCGCTGCTGAAATAGAAGAAAAATTTTCCAGCAGAGAGAGCGCATCAGAGATCGTGCATATTGAAAGAACAAGACTGGCAAATATAGAGCTTGGCAATATTACGCCATATCCGGAGGAAGTAAAGATGATGGCAGAGGCTTATAATATGCCGGAACTTTGTAATTCCTACTGCGCCAGAGAGTGTCCCATTGGCAGGGGCAGCGTCCAGGAGGTGCAGATGGATGATTTTGACCGTCTTTCCTTGCGCGTGCTGGGATCTCTTCAGGATATTGATACGTTGAAGGACTCCTTGATTGAGATCTCAGAAGATGGTGTTATTTCCGTTGATGAGCAGGAGAAATTTAATAACATTATTGATGCATTGGAAAAGATTTCTAACAATGCTAAGGCATTGCGGCTCTGGGCCAAGAAAAATATAAGGTTTGAATAAGGAAGATATCATGGATCTGACGGGGATCATAGAACTGGATGTGCATGGCATGCGGACGGAGGAAGCGGTTGATGCCATACGGAAGAAAATAAATATCGCGCAAAAGAATATTTATCGGATTCGGATCATTCACGGATATCATGGCGGAACCCGGATCAAAACAGCAATCCGTGAAGAATTTGGTTATGGAAGGGAGCCGAAGGTTCTTCGTATTGCACTGGGACAGAATGACGGGATCACGGAGTTGGTCTTGCGGGAATATTGATGTCAGAAAGGTTTGGATGGCGGTACAAGTGAAAAAGTATCAGCAGATTTTAGGTGGGATCATATTATTTCATATTGTGATGATGATGCTCATTGGCATCTTTTTTAAAGGCGATAGCGCTTCGTTGAGCGGAGGCAGGATCATCGACTTTAACAAGGGATGGACGATCACAGGCGGGGATGGGACAGTGCCGATTGAAGAACTTCCTTATCGTGGGGACAGCGCAGCCGGGGAAACGGTGATTCTGGAACGACAGATACCGGCAGAATATATGGGCAGTACACTGTTTTTTGCGACGGAAGAGAAGGAGTTGCTGATCCGGTGGGATGGGACTGAAATTTATGCTTTTGGCAAGGAAGATGAGAGACGGTTTGGAAATTCGCCCGGGAGTGGACTTCAATTCGTAGATCTTCCCAATGAGGGGGATGGCTATCTGGAGATTGAGATGCGGTCGCCATATTCGGATACTGCTGCCTATGTTGAAGAGATGCGCCTTGCAGACCGTGATATTGCCATCTTGCAGGTATTCAAAGAGAAGTTTCCTGCTATGGTATGCAGCCTGGTCCTGATGATCGAAGGGATATTTTTGGCGGTTCTTGTTCGAATGCAGAAGCTTTCCAAGAGACCGGCAGGCGGTATGGCTCTCGCAGGAGTTTTGTTTTTCTGGGCGGCATTGGCGTATGCAGCGGAAACAGGACTGTTATCTATCTGCCTAGGCGGTCAGGCGGTATGGACTTATCTTGTATATGCATATATGATGAGTGCACCGATTCTTTTGATGCTGTATTATATGCAGACCAGGCATTGCGAGAGGAAAAAGGAGTATCAGATATTATTGGGAGCCGGCGTTGTCAATGTCGTGCTGCAGCTTATTCTACAGCTGACCCATATCGCTGATTTTTTTCAGATAGCGTGGATTTCGCTGCTTCTGAATATAGTTTGTGCAGGATTTATGTTGTATCAGCTGAGGCGTGCAGAGACGTTGTCAGTGGTAGCTCCTGCAGCACAGCCGTCTTTTCAGAGGTCGTCTACAGAAGCGGAGTATGGTTTCGGGCAGGACAGACGAGTCCGCAATCATTTGGAGATGTTGGCTCTTGGGATCATGGCTGCCGGCAGTTTTGCTGATTTTTTAAGGATTCGGGTTAGAAAATCTGCTGATCTTGCTGCTTTTGGCAGATGGACGGTAATGATCTATGGACTGTTTGTGATATGGATGTATGTACATAAGATCATCGAGAGCAGCCGGGAGGAAGAAATTGATAAGAAAAGGCTTCTGGAACAGGAGGTAGAACGGAAGACCAGAGAGCTTCGGGAGATACAGGAGAAGACAGAAACAATGCTTTCAGAGACGATAGAAGCGCTGAGTAATGCCGTAGATGCAAAAGACCGTTATACCAGTGGGCATTCCAGACGTGTAGCGGAGTATGCCCGTACGCTGGCAGAACGTATGGGACTGGATGAGGCGGAAAAGAAACAGATTTACGTGGCAGGTCTTCTTCATGATGTGGGGAAGATCAGGATTCCTGACGAGATCATTAACAAGGCAGGTAAACTGACGGAAGAAGAGTTTAATTATATCAAACTTCATACAATTGCCGGAAATCATATTTTAAAAGAAATTTCTTCCATAGAGGAGATCTCTGCGGGAGCAAAATATCATCATGAGAGGTATGATGGTAAGGGATACCCGAATGGTCTGGAGGGAGAAAATATCCCACAAATAGCGAGAATCATAGGCGTTGCCGATGCGTATGACGCCATGGCAAGCAATCGTAGTTACCGTAAGGCGCTTCCACAGTATCTTGTCCGTGAGGAGATCGTCAAGGGAAAGGGGACGCAGTTCGATCCGATCATAGCGGAGCATATGATTGCATTGATCGATGAGGATAAAGATTATCAGATGAAGCAGACGGATTCCTTGCAGAGGACGATTCTGGTCGTGGATGATGAGCCGGTCAGTATCAAGATCGTGGAATACATACTGAAGGATGAGCCGATGTATACTATTCTGTATAGTTATGAAGGTCATGAAGCGTTGAAGCTTCTGGAAGAAGAACGGATCGATCTGCTTCTTCTGGATATTGAAATGCCCGATATGAACGGTTTTGAGGTGATGGAAGAAGTCAGAAAGAGAAATATCAATGTAGCTGCTGCCTTTATGTCGGCTGACAAGGATTTTGAGACGATAGAGAGGGCAAATGCGCTTGGTGTAAGCGATTATCTGACAAAGCCGTTTCTTCCTACCGAATTAAAGGAGATCGTACATAGTCTGATTGAAGGATAAAGACAGGGTATATTTGGAACTTTATTTTGCTATGGCTATGATGTAAAATATTAGATACATTAAAGAAGAAAAACACTAAATCAGGATCACTTGTTTTTGGATACAGGGAGCAAAAGTTGGAGAAAAATCATGAGATACAATAAGTTAGCGTTAATACTGATTTCATCGGTATTATTATGCGCTTGTACAAATGAAATCGGTCAAACAGAGGTGATACCGGAGGTATCTATTTCTGATGATGCAGCCGGGCAGACAAGAGATGAAGAGGTGCCCATGTATGCATACTCCGATATGACTGTGATCGACACGGTCAATGGCGGCAGTCTTGTTTACCGTGCAGAGGAAGATGAAACAATCATCGGGGCAGCTGGTTCTTCAGATACGCTTTTTGTCCTGACATATCGTGAGGCTGCATTAGCGGGGAATGAACAGGCGGAGCATATGCCGTTTACGTTGACTGCGGTGAATAAAAATGGGAATACCTTGGAATCTGTTTTTGGGAAAAATGGCTTTATTATGGCTGGCGCAGAATTGGAAATGACAAATCCGAATGCGTATCTACAGCTGTCACAGAATATGTTTTCGTCATCAGAGGGTATCTCTGATACACCATCTACACTTTTTGAAGATACGATATTGAATGTGGTGGATGCAGGCCTTCCATCAGGGGCAGGGCAGAAAATTGATGTGTTTCCGGCATCGATATCAGGAGAGATGCTTGGGTATTATCAAGATAAACTGTACATGATCTATTATGTTTATGAGGAAAATGGGGGTGCAAGGAACTGGTACGCGTACTGTTTTGAGCAGCAGCCGGACGGTAGTTTTGCAAAGTCACAGGATACGCTTTGTACGACGATCATGGATCTGTATGATCAGGGGTATCTGTTTTGCGGTGATGCCAAAGATTTGTTTACCGGTCTGAATGCATACGACAGACTGCTGGCGTGGAAGCAGGAGGAGGCGAAGATCTGCGCTGTTGCAGTGGATGGAAGTATTCTCTGGGAGAGGCAGATCGATCCAAAGATCATCAATATCAAGGGAACGGATGGCAGACTTCTGTTTGGTGTGGGATGTGCGGAGGATGCTGATGGATGGTATTATTTTATCTATGACCTTGAGGGTACTTTTGCTGACGGCACGGATTTGAAGGAAGGAACTTATGCGTGGACGGATGGCTCGTATCTTGACGTGAAAGATGGATATTTATATTTCTATCGTTATAATAAAACGGCCTATAATCGGAATCAGTACTTTTTTTACCGTTGCAATCTGTATGATGCGGATGCTGAAGAGGAGTTGTTGTATGAAACTCAGGATGTTGCCGGTCAACCGCAGCAAAGGGAGGGAAATAACGGCGCCGCAGGATTTACCGTACAGGGAGAAGCTTGCTATTTTATGGATTTTGACGGAAAAAGTCTGTGGTGGTTTGCCTGTGATTTATCCGATGATGTGAATACATTGACAAGACTGGACGTGGTGGATGGGTATCATGGTATCTTTGATGCAGGTGAGATTACGTATGCTACTGACAGCTATCGATGCAGTGACTGTGGAGAACTGGTCTATGAATATTATTTAGAGGGCATACGCCTTAACGGGAATGGGGAGCCTGTTATGGACCAGATCAATGAAACGTTGGCGGAGGAAACAGACAGAAGTTTGGAATCCATGGAGGAGAGGATACAAATTTATCAGAACAGAGGGACGGCTGAGGACCATATCTGTGGCAGCTATACGTTACGAACGACGCTTGAAGAGAGAGTGGATGGGATAACGCGGTATCGTTTTTATAAAGAGGGACAGGAGGAACTGACCTTTCTGGAGGCTGATTATAGCGGTTATGATTATAGCGGCGGCGCGCATGGTTATCCATGGCGTTCACATTTCTTCTTTGATCTTTCAGATGGTTCCGAGATCAGCATGGCGGATGTGATTGGCATCAGTGAAGAGGAGTTTCGTGCTCTGGCGGCAGAATATACCGTGGAAGATTATCTGGGTGAAAACGGCAGTCTTTATTTTGAGATAGAAGAGGATGCTTTGTATGATACGGTTTATCAGTATGCCGGATTTGATTGTAAGATGCGTCTTGGTGCAGACGGAGTAGTTGTGGAATATTCCCCTTATTTCTTGGGACCATATGGTTCAGGATATATTGAAGTAACGGTTCCTTATGAAGAATTAGGATTGGAACTGGTGGAGATTTACGGGGTAAATGAGTAGGATCATATGATTTTTCCGAATGATGCACTGCAGATGTGGTATAATAAACTCAAGAATCCAGCCGCTAAGCGGCTGCCGTGCTGTGCACTCAAAATCTGCTTTGCAGATTTGATTCTTTCGTTACCATGTCAGGTGAAATCAAATGCTCACTGCGTTCGCGCTTGATTTCCTGCTGACATGGTATAATAATAGGTATTATTTTAAAAAATTACCCTGATTTAATCGGTGAATAGCGATAAAGTACTATGAAATATCAGAGAGGAGCGGCGCTGGATGCGCTTTTTAGTTTTTTCGGGTGGCGAAAAAAATCAGTTGTTTGATTTTCTTTTTTCTGATCTTAAAGGACTCCGGCAGGTTGAGCTTTGTCCGGAATTACCTAAGATACCAAATAAACTCAGGTGGTTATGGAAGCTTCACCATGTATCAAATCTGAACGAGAAGAGACCGCTTCCGTTTCGTGAGGCGTGGGGCAGGTACTGCAGTCTGTATGATTTTCATCCGGAACCGGGGGAAGAATATTGTCTGGTGTTCAGCAATATTTCTATAGGCAGTTATGAACCGGCATTGCTTAACAGATTGAAAAGGAAATACAATGTGCGGCTGGTGCTGTATCTGCTAGACAGTTATACGTCCTATTACTCCAAGCAGGCACGGATTGCCAGACAACAGATTGATTTTGACAGAGTCTATACGTTTCATGAACCGGATGCGGAAAATTACGGAATGTCGTTTTTTGATACGTATTATTCACGTCTGCCTATAGAAAAACGAGAGCTTTCTGTAGATGCTTTTTTCTGGGGATCGGATGCTGGCAGAGGACCGCTGGTGGAGAGGATTTATGATATGCTGGTTGAGGAAGGACTGCGAGCAGACTTTGGAATCTGCTATTCGGATCCTGATCGGGAAAAACAACAGGGTATCTGTTACGATAGTCCGATTCCTTATCATGAAATGCTCTCCAGAATGAGTGCCGCAGGCTGTATTGTCGATATTGTAGGCGCTTACAGTGGCGGAATCTCTCTGCGTGCTTATGAGGCTGTGGCATACGGAAAGAGGCTGTTGACCAATAATCCATTGGTCAAAAATATGCGATTTTACCATCCGGAGTATATGCAGGTATTTCACAGCCCGAAGGACATTGATCCCGGGTTCGTGCGGTCGAAAGAGCCGGTAGACTATGGATATCAGGGAGAGTATTCCCCGATACACTGGTTGGAACGGTTGGAGAGTGAACTGAAATAACCGAACTATAAAATTGAAATAAAGGACTAAAGAAGAGCCAAATTAGGATATGAAACAGAAAACGGGAGACGGGAATGATGACCGAAAAGACGGATGGCGGCACAGAGCTTATCAGTGTAATTGTGCCAATCTATAAAGTGGAAAAGTATTTGCAGGAATGCGTAGATAGTATTTTGGGTCAGACCTATACGATGTTGGAAGTCCTGCTGGTAGATGATGGCTCTCCTGACCGTTGTGGTGAGATTGCTGACAGATATGCAGTTGATGATTCGCGTGTGAAAGTAATCCATCAGGATAACCAGGGTCTTTCTGAGGCAAGAAATAGTGGTCTGCGTGCAGCTTCAGGCGCTTGGATCGTATTTGTGGATTCGGATGACGTGATTCATAAGGATATGATTCGCATATTGTACAATGCCGCGGTCTCCACAGAAAGCGATCTGGCATGGTGTGCTATTCATGAGTTTTCGGAGAATGACTTTCCTGATGGAAGCGACGCGGCGGATAAAGATGGAATTACGCTGTTGAGCCGGCAGGAGGCGGAGAAGCAGCTTTATACCATGTCCGGGAATCAGCAATGTCTGGTGGCGTGGAACAAGCTTTACCGGAGAAGTTTATTTTGGGAAGAAGGCGAACCTATTGTGTATCCCAAAGGAAAGATCTATGAGGACGGATATACCACATATCGGCTGATTTATCAGGCAGGGCAGGTGGCGGTAGTGCCGCGGAAGCTATACTATTACAGACAGCGTACGGGCAGTATTATGAAGAAAAATTCCTACCAGGTATATGAACCGGCACTGGACGCAGGACTTCTCCGAATGGCTTTTTATGAAAAATATGGGGAAAAAGAACTTTACCGAATGGAGTTGAATTTGACGATTTATTCCGTGATTCGGTTTTATGCGGCAATTAAGGTTAAGCAGGAAAGAAAAAATCTGCGAAAATGGTTTGTTAAAATTTATTATGATTATTTTGTAAAGGAAAAATGGCCGCTTGCAAAGAGAATCCGAATGCGTGCCTTTCTCTTGGGATATCCGTGCTACAGGATGGTCAGTAGTTTTGAAGGGTTGTATAACCGTCTGAATCATAATACAAAGTAGCAAAACTTTGTTGAATTGATAGCGGAGACGGAGGGATTCGAACCCTCGTACCGGTGTTTAAACCGATAAACTGATTTCGAGTCAGTCCCGTTACGGCCTCTTCGGTACGTCTCCAAATTGGAAGCAATCTTCCATACTTAACCGATTATAAGGGATATGTTGTGCATTTTCAAGCTAAATTTGAAATTTATGAGAAATTACATTCAATCTGTTACTAATCGGGAAAATATGATATACTATCTTTGTATGCGGTGCATAGGATTGCTGCGATACTTGAAGATAGTATTTTTATTTAGGACCAAAATAAAAAATCATTATACAGGAGGTATGAACTATGAAGAGAATCGGTATGCTTACCAGCGGCGGCGACTGTCAGGCGCTTAACGCAGCGATGAGAGGCGTTGTAAAGACGCTGAACAACAGTAAGGAAGATGTGGAGATTTTCGGATTTTTATCCGGTTACAAGGGATTGATCTACAGCAATTTCAGAATGCTGACTAGCCGGGATTTTTCCGGCATCCTGACAAAAGGCGGCACTATTCTTGGAAGTTCCAGAACTCCGTTTAAGACGATTACAGAGCCGGATGAGAATGGCGTAGATAAAATTGAGGCGATGAAGCATACGTATCATAAATTAAATTTGGACTGCCTTGTGATCTTAGGTGGTAACGGTACGCATAAGACGGCAAATCTGCTTCGGAAGGAAGGATTAAATGTGATTACCCTTCCTAAGACGATTGATAATGATTTGTGGGGTACGGATATGACATTTGGCTTCCAGAGTGCAGTGGACATTGCGACAAATGTGATCGACTGCATCCATACGACGGCGGACTCCCACGGACGTGTATTCATTGTAGAAGTCATGGGGCATAAAGCAGGATGGCTTACTTTAAATGCCGGTATGGCCAGTGGCGCAGATATCATACTGATCCCTGAGATCCCTTATAAGATCGATAAGGTAATCTCTGCGATCAAGAAACGTGAGGAATCCGGCAGCAGATTTACGATTCTGGCGGTGGCAGAGGGAGCGATCTCCGCAGAGGATGCAAAGCTGAGCAAGAAAGAGTATAAAAAGAAATTGGAAAAGCGGATCCATCCAAGCGTTTCCTATGAAGTGGCAGCACAGATCGAAGAAAAGACCGGTCTTGAAGTTCGGGTAACAGTTCCTGGACATATGCAGCGAGGCGGTTCTCCCTGCCCTTATGACAGGGTATTTGCTTCCAGACTTGGCTCAGAGGCGGGCAAACTGATTCTAAAGGATGAGTATGGATTTATGGTTGGCTATAAGAACAGGGAGATTGTTAAGGTGCCGCTGGAAGATGTGGCAGGCAAGCTGAAGATGGTTTCTCCGGATGCAACTATTGTAAAGGAAGCGAAGATGCTTGGTATCTGCTTTGGCGACTAAGCAGGGTAGATTGAAAAATAAGATTGATATCTTATTTTTCAATCGGCAATTTGAGTCAGAGCCTCAAATTGCTTTGACCGCAGATGAGAAACCGCCTACGCGGATTTCTCATCGCGTGTCATCGCAGTAAAACTGCTCTGACATGGGGATTATTATGAATTATGTCATATACAGCTTTATATAGAAAATTCCGCCCGACAGTCTTTGAGGACGTCAGGGGACAGGAACATATTGTAACGACGCTGAAAAATCAGGTCATCACCGGCAGGGTAGGTCATGCGTATCTGTTTATCGGTACCAGAGGAACAGGAAAAACCACGGTTGCCAAGATTATGGCAAAGACGGTGAACTGCCAGAATCCCAAGGAAGGCAATCCCTGTGGGGAATGTCCGTCCTGTCAGGCGATTGCGGCAGGTAACAGCATGAACGTGATAGAGATCGATGCCGCTTCCAACAATGGTGTTGACAGTATCCGTGAGATCATTGAAGAGGTGACATATCCGCCGGTAGATGCCAAATATAAGGTTTATATCATTGATGAGGTTCATATGCTTTCAGGAGGGGCTTTCAATGCCCTGCTTAAGACGTTGGAGGAACCGCCGGCATATGTGATCTTTATTCTTGCCACAACGGAAATGCATAAGATTCCGGTCACGATCTTATCAAGATGTCAACGATATGATTTCAAGAGGATATCCATTGATACGATTGCGGAACGGATGCGCGAACTGATGAGGATCGAAGAGATTTCCGCAGAAGATCGCGCGCTGAAATATGTTGCCAAGGCGGCGGATGGTTCCATGCGTGATGCGCTTAGCCTGCTGGATCAGTGTATTGCGTTTCATTATGGAAAAGAACTCACTTATGATATGGTGCTGGATGTGCTGGGCGCTACTGATACGGAAGTTTTTAGTATGCTGCTGCGCAAAATTGTTCGGGACGATATCCTTGGCTGTATTGAACAATTGGAACAGATTACGATGCAGGGACGGGAACTGGGGCAGTTTGTGACGGATTTTACCTGGTATCTCCGCAACCTTATGTTGATCAAATCTTCCGGAGGGGAAGGATCGGAAGATATATTGGATGTTTCGACCGAACATTTAAAACGCCTGATGGAAGAAGCGGAACTATTGGAACTGACGCAGATATTCCGTTATATTGAAGTTTTTTCAGAACTGTCAAATCGTCTCAGATATGCATCCCAGAAGCGTATTCTGATCGAGATGGCGTTGATCCGGCTCTGCCGTCCGCAGATGGATAGGGATGATGATTCGGTTGTGGAACGCATCCGCGCGCTGGAGAAGAAAGTAGAGGAAGGCGTTACGATTCATACAGTGGCAAGTGAAGATGTCAAACGTGCAGAACGACCAAAAACACCTCAGATTCTTCCTAAGGCCATTCCTGAGGATGTCCAAAGGATCGTCAAAGAATGGCCGACTATCGTGGGGATGACAGAGCATCTTACCAGAAGTCTGTTAAACAATGCGAAACTGTCTTTGGGAACAGAAGGACAGCTGCTTCTTTGTTTTGATGAGGCGATGATTGTTGAGCAGCTGAAACAGGAAGAAAGAATAAAGGAGATCGAGCAGCTGCTGGCTGATTATGCAGGCAAAGAGGTTAAGGTGGAAGTCAGAAAGTATGATAAGTCGCAGGAATTCAGCGATACATATGCGGACTTAAGAAAGCTGATCAATATGGAGATTGAGACTGAGTAAGGATTAAATATATATTAGAATATGTATTATAAAAAGGAGAAGTAAGCGTTATGGCAAAAAGAGGCGGATTCCCTGGCGGTATGCCGGGCAACATGAACAATCTGATGAAACAGGCACAGAGGATGCAACGTCAGATGGAGGAGAATCAGAAGGAACTGCAGACGAAGGAATTTACGGCGAAGGTCGGTGGCGGTGCAGTGGAAGTGACGGTGACGGGCGCAAAGGAAGTTACGAAGGTTGTGCTTTCGGAAGAGGCAGTGGATCCGGAGGATATCGAGACGCTGCAGGATATGATTTTGGCGGCAGTCAATGAAGCGTTAAAGCAAGCCGAGGATGCCAACAATGAAATGATGAGCAAAATGACCGGAGGTATGAATCTGGGAGGGTTGCCTTTCTAATGGACTTTTACAGCGGCGATATTAACAAACTGATAGAGGAGCTGGCGGCGCTTCCAGGAATTGGTAGTAAATCTGCGCAGCGGATGGCATTTCATATTATTAATCTTCCACATGACCGGGTAAAAAGATTGTCGGATGCAATCATCACGGCGAAGGAGACTGCAAAGTATTGCAAAGAGTGTTATACTCTGACAGATCAGGAGCTTTGCCCTGTGTGCGCCAATCAGAAGCGTAACCACAGGCTAATTATGGTTGTGGAGAATCCCAGAGATTTGATCGCATATGAAAAAACCCAAAAGTATGAAGGAGTTTATCATGTTCTGCATGGTGCGATCTCTCCGATGAACGGCATCGGACCTTCCGATATCAAACTTAAGGAGCTGATCGAGCGTCTTAAAGGAGATATCGATGAAGTCATTATAGCCACCAATGCCAGCTTGGAAGGCGAAACGACAGCCATGTACATCAGCAAACTAATCAAACCTGCCGGTATTAAAGTGACCCGTATTGCAACCGGCGTGCCGGTTGGCGGCGACCTGGAGTACATTGATGAAGTGACGCTGCTTCGCGCCTTGGAGGGCAGGACGGAACTTTGATTTTTAGGGAAATGTTACCTTAGGATGGAACATAAAAAAGAAATTTGTGGTGGGAAAGACACGAAAGGACTTTAAGTGCGGTTATGAAAGATACTGCACTGAGGGGTATCATGAGAGATGAGGAGGAAGTATAATGTCAGTAAAAAAAGAACTGTTTGGTAAGACAAGGGATGGAAAAGAAGTAGACTGCTATACCATAGAGAATAAAAACGGCATGATTGCCAAAGTGATTACTTTTGGTGCAATCTTAAAAAATCTCTATGTTCCGAATGCAAAGGGGAAGGTTGAGGACGTTGTACTTGGTTACGATAAGTTGTGGATGTATTTTGCCAATGGAAGTTGCTTCGGTTCCACGATCGGTCCAATCGCCAACCGTACGAAAGAGGGAAAGTTCTCTGTTCATGGCAAAAAGTATCAGCTTGCAGTCAATGACCGTAAAGTCAACAATTTACATACGGATCTTAAGAACGGCTTTCATAAGAGGGTATGGGACGCTGAGACGGGAAAGAACAGCGTGACATTATCTTTAAAGAAAAAGCATGGAGAAATGGGTCATCCCGGCAATATGACGGTCAGTGTTACTTATGCTCTTACAGATAAAAATGAACTTAAGATTACATATCATGCCGGAAGTGATAAGGATACGGTCATTAATATGACCAATCACTCTTATTTCAATCTGTCCGGTCCCAAGAGTGACAGCATAGAAGCTACCAAATTAACGATTCATGCATCTTCTTTTACTCCGGTGGATCAGCTTGCGATTCCTACGGGTGAAATTCTGCCAGTAAAAGGAACGCCGTTAGATTTCACAAAAGAGAAAGCAATCGGCAGGGATATTGAGAAGAAGGTATATAAGCAGATGAAGATCTGCGGCGGATACGATCATAATTGGGTTGTGGATGACTGGAACGGCAAGGTGAAATTGATTGCCTGCGCGCGCGACACAAAATCAGGGCGTGCCATGGAGGTCTATACGGATCTTCCGGGCGTACAGTTTTATTCTGGCAATTTCATCGGCTTTAATATTGGAAAAGAGGGATTCCGCAATGGTAAGCGTAAAGGTTTTTGCTTGGAAACACAATACTTCCCGAACTGTGCTGCAGAGAAGAACTTTGTTCAGCCGGTCTTTGGTCCCGGCAAGGACTACGACAGTACGACAATATATAAATTTCTGTGGTGATGCGAAAAATAACATTATTTCATTGATATAATTTGACAAATTGCGTTCCTCGCCTGTGCTATATTGGAGCAAAAGTTCAGTGATGAGAACTGCTGAATCATTCGGACGAGCAGAAAGGCGGGGGATTTTGTGGAACAGACATTGCAGGAGGAGATTGTACAGATAAAGCTGCCCAAAAATGTTAGGCAGATCGGTACCATTGATAAGAAATCGGTGATTTATATAGAGGATTATGTTGTAACATATCTGGAGCAGATGGCGAGAAAGGAAAAGCTTCAGTTTGGGGCGGCAGCATTATATGGAAAAACCGTATTTCAAAAGGATGAAAAGTATGTCTTTATTTCTGCGGCTGTATTTGAAGAAGACAAGCCTGCTCTGCAGACCGGTCCGGGTGATGTGATTGAGCATGGCCCGACGGAAAATATGCTTTCCTCATTTTCTGAAAATGAAGAAAAATATTTTTCGGAATTGTCCCCTGTAGGGGTTGCGGTTATACATAAAGATAGCGTCAGGATACCGGATGCATGGATTAGAAAAAGTAAAATGGGCAGCCTTTTGGGATGCGGCGCTGTACTGATTGATCTTAATACGGAAGGGGATGGCGCGGAGTATTTCTTCTATAATGAAGAAAGTATCGTACTGCAGTCTGGTCATTACATTTATTATGAGCGGAATGACCTTATGCAGTCATTTCTAGTGGAGTGGCATGAGAATGCACAGACAGGGCTTTCCGAGGAACCCCTTGATTATGTGGCGGGAACATGCCGCATGGTCATGGAAGATAAGAAGGAAGACAAGATTCAGGAGAGATCGATCAACTGGGTGTCTGCCAGTGGACTCTTGGGACTGATTGCGGTCAGCGCGATTGGTATCATAGTGATGAATCATTATAATATGACTGGCGGGAATGACAGAACGACTGCGCAGATGCAAAACCAAACGTCCTCGACAAGTCAAGACCAATTGACTTCTCAGG